>JAFAOZ010000063.1 GCA_019247395.1 Vulcanimicrobiota bacterium
CGACGTCTTGCGCCTGCTTCTTCGTCCCGACGAAGAGAATGACGCGGCTCTCGCGCGCAAGCTGCTTGACGACTTCGTACGTTTCGCGAAGCCGTTGCACGGTGAGCGCGAGATCGATGATGTAGATCCCATTGCGCTCTTGAAAAATGTAGGGTTTCATTTTGGGGTTCCAGCGACGGGTCTGATGCCCGAAGTGAACCCCTGCCTCGAGGAGCTCCCTCATGGTAACGACGGTCATAACGATACCTTTCTGGCTCCCGGCCGCGGCCCTTCCCTGGCGTCGCGGACGCGTCGTGGAGCCATCGCCACCCTGCTTCCGTGCGGGGTGAAGTGATAGACAACCGCGCGATTATAGCACGGCGGTGGGCGGAGCTCCAAGGCGGGGGCCTGGGCACGCCGAAAGCCGCGCGGCATGCGGTGGCTCGTTACGGGCGGACTGGGTTTCATCGGCTCGCATTTCATTCGACTGGTGCTGCGCGAACGGCCCGACGTCGAGATCGTGAATCTGGATGCCGTCACCTACGCCGGCAATCCGGCGAATCTCGGTGACGTGCACGACCATCCGCGCTACCGGTTCGTGCGAGGCGACATCTGCGACAGCGCGACCGTTCTCGCCGCCTTCGGAAGCCGCGGCGACGCGATCGTGAATTTTGCCGCGGAAACACACGTCGACCGATCCATCGCCGCACCGGAGGCGTTCCTTCGGACCGACGTCCTGGGCACACACGTACTGCTCGAAGCGGTGCGAGTGCTCGGTATTCCCCGCTACCTGCAGGTCTCTACCGACGAAGTCTACGGCAACGTCCCCGCCGGCGAGTCCCGCGAAAGCGATGCGCTGCGACCCCGCAGCCCCTATGCAGCGAGCAAGGCCGCCGGCGATCTGCTCGCGCTCGCCTATCACACGACGTACGGTGCGCCGGTGCTCGTGACGCGAGGGAGCAACACGTACGGGCCCTACCAATATCCGGAGAAGATCGTGCCGCTCTTCGTAACGAATTTGCTCGACGACTGCGCCGTCCCGGTCTACGGCGACGGAATGCAGATTCGGGACTGGCTCTATGTCGAAGACCACGCCCGTGCAATTCTGCACGTGCTCGAACGCGGTACCGTTGGAAACGTCTACAACATTTCAGGCGAATCGCCGATGACGAATCTGGCGTTGACGCGCCGGCTCCTGCGCGAGTGCGGGCGCGCGATGGAAACGCACGTCGAGCACGTCACCGATCGCCCGGGACACGATCGCCGTTATGCGGTAAGCTCGGAGAAGCTTCGCGCGCTCGGCTGGACACCGCAAACGTCGTTCGATGACGGCATAGCCCAGACGGTGCAGTGGTATCGCGAACACGAATCTTGGTGGCGGCCCTTCAAGTGATCAAAGGGGTCGTACTCGCGGGCGGACTCGGTTCGAGGCTGCGACCGCTTACGAAAGTTACCAATAAACATCTGCTTCCGGTCTACGACCGGCCGATGATTTACTATCCTCTGGAGACGCTGCGCCGCGCCGGAATACGTGACGTTATGCTCGTGACCGGCGGCAACTCCGCGGGCGATTTTCTTCGCCTGCTCGGCAATGGTGCCGAGGTCGGGCTCGACAGCCTCTCGTACGCCTACCAGGAGGGCGAACGCGGCATTGCCGACGCGCTGCGCCTCTGCAAGCATTTTGCGGACGGCGAGCGCATCGTCGTGATACTCGGCGACAACATCCTCGAGGACGACATCGCGCCGCATTTACGCGAGTTCGAAGCGCAAGCTTCGGGCGCACGCATTCTGCTCAAAGCGGTGGAGGATCCGCAGCGGTTCGGCGTCCCCATCTTCGACGACGACCGCATCGTGGCGATCGAGGAGAAGCCATCGGTGCCGAAGAGCCGCTACGCGGTCGTCGGCGTCTACATGTTCGACGCTCGGGTCTTCGACTTCATCGCCGAGCTGGCGCCATCGGCGCGCGGCGAGTTGGAAATTGCCGACGTGCACAATCGCTACATCGCGCAGGGCGACTTACATTATAGCCTGCTCGAAGAGGGCTGGACCGATGCCGGCACCTTCGAGAGCCTCTTCCGCGCCGGCGAATTAGCCTTTCGCGTGCGGCAAAATAGGCAGCAACGCTAAAGCAACGACGACGAGCACGCCCGCAAGCGCTCCGCGGAACCATCGTTCCGGCAGTTTCGTCACGAAGTACGTTCCCAGAAAGACGCCGGGGATCGAGCCGATGAGCAGTGAGACGGAGATCGACGGATTGACGTCGCCCAGCTTCCAATGCCCGATGAGTGCCGGTACCAGCACGATGACGGCAAAGGACAAATCCGTTCCGATCAGCCGGCGAAGCGCGACGCCCGGCGCGATGAGCAACAGCAGCGGCAAGGTCAGCGAACCCGCGCCGATCGACGTTATGCTGACGCAGACGCCGACGAAAAGCCCGAGCGCGGCGAGCCGCCACGTCGGGATGGCGTCGTTCGGGCCCGCGGCCGCATCGCGAGCCAGCTTCCGGTTGAACATGATGGAGGCCGCCGAAATCAGCAAGGCGACTGCGACCGCAATGCGGAGCACCATCTCGAGCTGCTTCACATCGAGGTGCTGCTTGAGATAGGCACTGATCAGAACGCCGATAATCGCGCCCGGCAAGCCTCCCATCGCGAGGCGCCAGAGCACCGACCATTGTACGGTCCGCGCGCGCACGTGCGTGAGCATCGCGACGATCTTCGTTCCAAGTGCAAAAAGCAGATCCGAACCAATCGCCGTGCTCGTTCGTACGCCTAAGAAAATCAGCAGCGGCGTTGTGATCGCGCCGGCGCCCACGCCGCTGTACGACATGCACGTACCGACGGTAAAACCGACCAGTACGTAGCTCCAGGTAATGCCCATAGCGGCGGCGTGCCTTCCTTTGCGACTTAGCTCAGTACCTCAGGTCAATACCTCAGGTCAGTACGTCAGGTGATTGTCTTAAATCGACTTCTGCGCCCTTCGGAAGCGTTCCCGCGCCGCGTAAGGAGGCATACGTAATAATGCGGCGCGGACGCAATATTAGTTGCGCTTGACTTCGGCCTCTATGTCGGCTTGCGAGGCCGTTTTCCCTACTGCTTCGAGCTTGGGCCCGGTCGCCGGACTCCCTTCCGAGCGGTGTATTTCGGCGAAAATCTCGAAACGATGCACGGGTACGTGACGCGGCGCCTCGATTCCGAGCTTCACTTGATCGCGATCAACGCCCACGACGAGGATTCGAATATCGTCGCCGATCATGATGGATTGATTCGCTTTGCGGCTGAGCACGAGCATTGACGCCCTCCCTGGCAGCCGGTGGCAGCGGCCGGTCTGGTAGCTTCTGGCGCTAGGGTTCTGCAGCCTTCGCATGCAAAGCGAAAATTTGGAGGATGTGACGATGGTCAGCGAGATCGCCTTCTTCGCCTATTCGGTTCGCGACGTGCCGCGGGCACGCGCGTTCTATGGTGAAACGATGGGACTTCGGCAGGGCGATTCCTTCGGCGATCATTGGGTCGAGTTCGACGTCGGCGGGACGACCTTCGGGATCGGCAATGGCGAGGGGCTCGGGTTCGAGCCGGGCACGTCGACCGGCGCCGTCTTCGAAGTCGAGGATATTGCGGCGATGCGACGGCGCCTCATCGAGAGTGGCGTCGAGGTCGGCGACGTGCACGAGTTTCCGGCATGCGTTACGTGCTTCGCGCGCGACCCCGACGGCAATCGGTTCGGCTTGCACCAGCGCCGCGCGCCGGTGCGGGAGAACGTCGCTTAAGCGGAAGCCTTCTCCCGCGAGGCTTCGATTAAGATTTGCGCGACCTCGGGACGTGAGAACTCCGGCGGCGGCAGTTCGCCCGCGCGCAGCATCTCGCGCACCTTCGTTCCGCTCAACGAGACGTGGAACTCGGCATCGTGACTGCAGGTTTTCTGTGAACCCATTTGCTGGCAGCGCTTGCAGTAGAAGCTGTTCTCGAACTTCAACGGTGTAATGCCGAGCTCTGCCGGATCGAACTCGTCGAACTGCTTCTGCGCGTCGTAAGTACCGTAGTAGCTTCCGACGCCGGCGTGGTCGCGACCAACGATGAAGTGCGTGCAGCCGTAGTTCTTGCGAATCATCGCATGAAAGATCGCCTCACGCGGCCCGGCGTACCGCATCGCGGCCGGCATCGTGCTCAGCAGAACGCGGTCGGCCGGATAGTAGTTGTCGAGCAGCGCGCGATAGCAGCGCATGCGCACGTCGGCCGGAATGTCGTCACCCTTCGTTTCGCCGACGAGCGGATGGAGCAATAAGCCATCGACGATTTCGAGCGCGCACTTTTGGATGTACTCATGCGCGCGATGGACGGGGTTGCGCGTCTGGAAGCCGACGATGGTCTTCCAACCGCGGCGTTCGAATTCGGCGCGCGTCTCCGTCGGCGTCAGGCTTTCGGGATTCCGCTCGCGCGGCAACACCCAAACGGGACCGCCGACCAGAACGTCTTTGCGCTCGTAGAGCGCTGCGACGCCAGGGTGCTTCTCTTCTTCCGTCCGATAGACGTTGCGCGCCTCGCGCGGCTTGTCGTATTCGAAAACGTCCTCCACGTCGATCACGCCGCGCAGTTCGCCCTCGCTATCGTAGAGCGCGGCACGGCTGCCGGGAGTCGGCGCTTCCTCGCGGTTCACGGCCAGTACGACCGGGATGCTCCAGGGCAATCCGTTCGCGAGGCGCATGGAGTCCACGACCGGTTGGTAATCCTCCCGCGTCATGAAGCCGGTTAAGGGACTGCAGGCGCCGTTGGCGATCAGCGCAAGATCGTTGAGCTCGCGCCCCGTGAGCGTGAGCGCGCGCAGCTTGCCGCTCTCCTCGCGAAGCTCGCTTTCGGCCCGCCCTTCCGCCGTGCGATGAATCAGTTTTCCGCCGTGTGGTGCGATCATACCGAGCCTTCCACCTCGCTGAGTGCCGCCGAATTCATTTTAGGAAAATAGCCGCGCCGTTTGAGTTCGGTCAGGATCTTGCCGACGCTCTCCTCGACGCTTTCGACTTCGCTGTCGACAACGACGTCCGGATTCTCCGGAGCCTCGTACGGATCGGAGACGCCGGTAAAATGCTGAACCTCGCCGGCGATCGCTTTTTTATACAGGCCTTTGACGTCGCGCCGCACGAGCTCGTCCAACGAGCAGCGGACGAACACCTCGACGAACTGTGCGTCGCCGATGCGCTTGCGCGCCTCGGCACGCGCTTGCGTGTACGGCGAGATCGCGGCGGTAATTACGGCAGCGCCGTGCTTGACCAGCAGCGACGCGACGAACGAGATACGGGCGATGTTCGTGTCGCGGTCTTCGCGGCTGAATCCGAGACCTTTAGACAGATGGGTACGGACCTCGTCGCCGTCGAGCACCTCAACGCTGCAGCCGCGGGCGGCGAGTTCGGGCGCCAGACGTTCGGCGATGGTGCTTTTGCCCGCGCCGGAGAGACCGGTAAGCCACACGGTGAATCCCTGGTTCAACTGGTGTTCCTTTCTGGGGCTGTGGAAGGCATTATAAGGGCACCCATCAGTTCAAAGGGGGCTTCGAAGAAAGATGACCTAGCGCCCTATTTCTTCTGCCTGCGCCGCCGCAGTTCCGGCCAGGCGAGCGCGCAAAAGGATCGGGTCTGAGCCTAGGACGAGGACCCGAACGAAAACTGGGCTTCGTGGAGACGCGCATACGCGCCCCCTTTGGCGAGCAGTTGATCGTGGGTGCCGATTTCGACGACGCGTCCCGCCTCGATAAAGAGCACCTTATTCGCGCGGCGGACGGTCGAGAGGCGATGTGCGATGATGAGGGTCGTGCGCCCCGGTAGGAGACGGTCGAGTGCTTGCTCGATCATCGCTTCCGAATGCGTGTCCAGCGCGCTGGTCGCTTCGTCGAGTATCAGAATGCGCGGATCGCGCAGCACCGCGCGCGCGATGGCGATGCGTTGACGCTCTCCGCCCGAGAGCCGAACGCCGCGCTCGCCGACTTGCGTCGCATATCCGTCCGCAAAGTTCCGGACGTAATCGTCCACGTTTGCATCACGCGCCGCGGCGCGCACTTCGTCGTCGGTCGCGGTGATGCGGCCATAGCGAATGTTTTCGAGGACCGAGCCCCGGAAGAGCTGCACGTCTTGCGGCACGATGGCGATCGCCGCGCGAAGGTCCGAGAGGCGGACGCCGGCGATATCGACGCCGTCGAGCAGAACGCGTCCCTCTTGCGGCTGATAAAAGCGCGGGACGAGATTCACCATCGACGTTTTGCCGGCGCCGGACGGTCCGACGAGCGCGACGACTTCGCCGGCTTCGATCGTCGCGTTCACGTCGCGCAATGCGGGCGGCTCGTTCGGCTTGTAGCGTAACGTCACGCCGTCAAACTCAATGCGTCCACGCACCGACGGCAGCGGCGTTGCTTGCGGCGGATCGCGCACTTCGACCGGCAAATCGAGCAACTCGAAAACGCGGCCGGCGCCGACGAGCGCCTTGCTGATGTCGCCGAAAAAGGCCGCGACGCGATTCATCGGATTCATCAGGTTTACCAACAGGCCCCAGTACATAAAGACCTTGCCCGTATCGAGCCTCCCGACGAGCACTTCGCGGACCGAGAGCCACATGATTCCGACGACGGCGGCGACCATAATCGTCGAGATGACCAGCGGCTGCGTTTGAATGAACTGCGTCAGCTTCATGTAGGCGCCGAAAAAGTCGTCGTTGCGACTGCGAAAGCGCGCGATTTCGAACTCTTCGCGGCCGAACGACTTGACGACGCGCTGGCCGCTCAAAACCTCGGAGAGGTTGGCGGTGAGGTCGGCGATCCGTTGCTGTGCGCGCTGCGTGCTGACCGAGATCAGGCGTTGAAAGTTCGAAACGGCGATAGAGACGATCGGAGCGACCAGGACGAGCGAGAGCGTCAGCAGCCAATCCAAGTAGATCATCGTGGCAAACGATGAGATGAACGTTGCGAGCGCCACGACGAGCTGCGGTACCGAAACGCTCACGGCGTCGATCATAATCTGCAGATCGGTCGCGAAACGCGCGATCAGCTCCCCGGGACGCCATTTATCGAACTCGCCCAGCGGTAAGTTCAAAAGCCGCTCGAAGAGCCGCACGCGAAGCCGCGCGACTAAATGCTGACCGCTCCACGCGGTGAGATACGTCTGGCCATAGATTGCGGCGTTTGCCATGATCAGCGCGATCGAGGTAAGACCCAGCGCCAGGTAGAGCGCTTTCAAGTCGGGCGGCCGACCGTGCAGCGGCACCAGCACCTGATTGATGATGATACGAAAGGCCAGCGGGGGTACGATGGAAAGGATGCCGGCGAGCACGCCCATCGTCATGGCGAGTGCGAGGCGGGGATAATAGGGACGCGCCTCACGCGCCAGGCGTAGCAGAATCGAACCGCGGGTCACGCAGCAACCGTCTTGCCGCCCTTGCGCGGTGAAACCTCCCCTCGCGCATCCCGGTACGTGATGGTGGCAGTACAGCCGGGAGGATCGGAAAGAAATTCATGGACTGTTATTTTCACTCGAACGTACCGTCGGTTGCCCCGTGCAGCGAATGCGGGAAACCGATCTGCGCAACGTGCCGCGACGAGCGCGGCGGATGCCCGAGTTGCCGGCTCGCCTCTAAGGTCGAGGCGGCGACGGCAACGCGGCAGCAGATTCCGGGAGCCGTGCCGCCACGGCCGGCGCCGGCGAGCGTGCGCCCGCGCGCAACGATCGTCGCTCCGTCAGATCCGCCCGAATCACGGGCGCTCGTCGCGCTCGGATATCCGCTTTGGCCGCTCGCCCTCGTCTCGTTGCTTGACCGAAAGCAGACGCGAAAGCTTCGCCGCCAAGCGATGCAGGCGCTCGGATTCAATGCCGGATTCTGGGGATTCTGGGCGCTGCTCTGGCTCATCGCGCAGGTGCCGTTCATGGGATTCTCGGCGTGGGTCTTGATGCCGCTGCTGCCGATCCTCTTCCTCGTCGCCAGCGTCTACTACGGAATCAAGACGTGGAACGGGGACGACGTGCGCGTTCCGGTGATATCGAGCTGGATCGAGGATCGCTTCCCTCAGGAGGAAGCGAACTCGCGATAACGGCGCAGAAAGGCGCGCGCCTCGACCGCGTGATCGAGCGACGGCACCGCATAGCTTTGCGCGTCGTAGAGCGATAACGCGAGCTGCGCGGAGCTGGAGCGGCGTCCGTACCACTCGTCGAGCGGCACGTGGCGCAGTTCGGGAATCCAGTGCCTGACGTAGAGACCGGCCGGATCGTAGCGGCGCCGCTGGCGCTCCGGGTTATAAATACGTGGATACTGTGCCATGTCGGCACCGACCCCGGCGATCCACTGCCAGTTTCCCGTTGCTAACGCAAGATCGTCCTCGATGAGGAACCGATCCCATTCGTCGCGTCCGATGCGCCAATCAACACCAAGGTCGAAGCAGAGCCAGGACGCCGCAACCGCTCGAACGTGCGGATGCATCCAGCCGCTCGCGCGCAGCTGACGAACTCCGGCATCAACGAGCGGATACCCAGTCGTGCCGCGACGCCACGATTCCAGCTCGCGATGCGAGCGCTGCCATTCGAAGCCGCGCATCTTCTCTTGCAACGGCTCGTCGTTCGTACGCGGATGGAACCAAGAGAGCTGCAGCAAGAAGTCGCGATGCGCGATCGCGCGCAGAAATAAGCGAAGCGAGATTCGTTCCTCGCTCAGCATGAATGGATCGCCGATCCGATCCCGTACCGCGCGCACGATCGTTCGCGCTGAGATTGCGCCGAAGGAGAGCAGCGCGGAAAGGTGCGAGGTTCGATCGTCGGCCGGAACCTTCGACGCTATGGCGTATTGGGCGGCGTCCTCTCGGAGAAAACGCTCGAATGCGCGCCGCGCATGCGCGGGACCCGAGGCAACGGCGGCCGGCTCGCCGCCGAACTCATCCAAATGCGGCAGCGCCTCGCTCCCCGCATCGCAACGCGCGAAACGCAAGAGCAGTGGATGTTCGTAGGACGCAATCGGAAGCTGCGACCATGCCTCGAAGTATGGCGCGAATGCGCGATAGCCGGCTCCGTCGCCGGTGCGAACCGCGGCGGTCTCTTCGGGCCCGACCGCGGGAGCGTCGTGAACCATCGTCGCTGCAAGGCCGTTCTCCTCGAGCTCGGACTGCAACCGGTTGTCCCGATCCATGGCAGCGCCGTCATACCGTACGCTCCAAGCCGCGCCCGTTGCGCCGATTTCGCGCGCGAGTGCCGTAATGATCGCAGCCGGCTTACCTCGGCGGACGCAGAGCGCGCTGCCGCGCTCGCGAAGCTCCGTATCGAGCGAACGGATCGATTCACAATAAAAACCGGCACGGCGCGGCGATCGTTTGAGACGCTCGCCGGTCGCGTCGTCGATAACGAGCAGCGGAAAGACCGCGCCGTGTGCCGCCGCGGCCGCCAGTCCCGCGTGGTCGTCGAGACGCAGGTCGTTCGTGAAGCGATAAATGAACGGCCGCTCCGCCATGGAGCGCCCAGGTTCAGCGTTACGGCGCGGAATACCGCCGATGCATAGCGGCGCGGCAAATCGCGCCATCCTTGGCGCGGTCGCCCGAGCTCGTCGCGACCGTGCACTGCAGCGGAATGCCGCGAGCGTCGATTCGCAGGTTGAGCGTCGTAACCGTCGCGGCTCCGACCGACAGCGATTCGGCGCGCCCTTGGAGTCGGGGCATGGTTTGCGTGCCGAGCGCCGCGAGCGCGCGGGCCTCCGGCGGCGAGATCGACGCCGTCGTCGAGGCAGGCCGTACCTGATGTTCGGCAAGCCCGATGCCGGCGGCAATCACGATTGCCGCGGCCAAGGCAGCGGCCCATGCGCCGGCGCGCCCCGGTGCCCTACGCCGCGAAAGCGAACGCAAATTCGGTTGCCAGCGTTCCGCGTCGCGCGCCTGCGCGATCGTGCCCATCACCCGTTCGATCTCGCGTTCGCCACCGAGATCGCGCAGACAGTGCCCACACCCGGCGAGATGCGCGCGATACGCATCGCGTTGCGCGTCGGTCGCCTCGTTTACGGCGATCGTTCCTGCCAGACGTTCCGCGCCGGCGCAATCGACTCGTCCGTTCAAATCTCCGTGTCCTCCTTCATCACGCCGCGCAACACTCGCATTGCGCGACAGACCCGTTGGCGCACGGCCTCGGGCGTCGCTCCCAAAATCTGTGCGGCTTCAGCGGACGAATAGCCCGCGTAGCTCGTGAGCAACAGCGCCGCCGACTGCTCGGGCGCGAGCCGTGCGAGCGCAGCTTGCAAATCCACCGAGGCGGCACTGCGCTCATCGACGCTCCACGTTCGCAGCGATGCCGCCGGCCGGTCGATGTCGCGATCGAGCGGCAGTATCCGCAGAATTCGCTTGCGTCGCAAGAATGAAATGCCGGCGTTCGTCGCCGCGCGGTAGAGCCAGCCGGCATTAAGCTCCCGCGACGGATCCGCAGAGAGCATGCGATATGCCGAGAGAAAGACTTCCTGCGTTAAATCGAGCGCCGACTCCGCGTCGCCCACCATCCGGCGCAGATAGCGCGCGAGCTTCGTCTGATACTCGAGCACGAGTGCTTCCGTCCGCGCCTGCGCGCGGGCGGTTGTCTCGGCCTCATGGCACGCCTCCACGACCTTA
>JAFAOZ010000131.1 GCA_019247395.1 Vulcanimicrobiota bacterium
CGTGCGCGACGGGAGTGCCGCGGAGTTCGTCGCGGCAATCGCGCAATCCGGACTCGAGACGCAATCGCAGCCGCGGGCCTTGTTGGAACTGCAATCGCCGTGTTGGGTCCGGTCGGGCGACCGTATGATCGCGGCCTTTCCTTCGCCCGAGTTTCGCGTGCGCTTCGTCGCGGACTTTCCGTCGCCGATCGGGACGCAATATTTCGACGGCGCGATCGACGCGCAGCGGTATTCCGGGGAAGTGGCCGCGGCGCGCACGTTTGCATACCTGCACGAAGTGGAAGCGTTGTGGGCCCGCGGACTCGGCCGCGGGGGGAGTTTGGAGAATGCGTTGGTCTTTACGCCCGACGGACCGATGCAGCCGTTACGCTGGCCCGATGAAGCGGTCCGCCACAAAGTGCTCGATCTCGTCGGAGATCTCGCGCTTGTCGGCGCGTGGCCGTGCTGCGAGATCCTCGCAGTGAAATCCGGGCATCAACTGCACGCCGAGCTTGCGCGCGCTCTGCGCGCCCAGCTGCGCGTAGCGTCTGTATAAGGAGTAGACGTGGCCGAACTTGACATCCGCATGATCTTCGAGCGTTTGCCGCATCGTTACCCGCTGCTGCTTGTCGACCGAATCACAGAGTTCGAACCGATGGTACGCGTGCGCGGGTACAAGAACATCACCTATAACGAGCAAATCTTCGCGGGGCATTTCCCCGGCAATCCGGTGCTGCCCGGCGTCTACATGATCGAGGCCCTCGCGCAGCTTGGCGGCGCAATGATTCTCGAACCGGGCGAGTTCTCGAGAAAAACGCCGTACCTCGCCGGCATCGATAAGGCGAAGTTCCGCCGCCCCGTCATTCCGGGGGACCGGCTCGACATGGAGTGCACGATGCTGCGCCACAAACGCAACATCGGCTGGGTCGGCGGCGAAGCTACGGTTGACGGCCAGTTCGCATGTTCGGCCGAGCTCATGTTTTCGATCGTGTCGGATCCTCATATGTTCGGATCCGACGCAAAAGTGCTCCACGTCTAGCCGCCGATGCTGCATCCCACCGCGATCGTTCACCCAGCCGCGGAGCTCGGCGAGAACGTCGAAATCGGCCCCTACTGCATCGTCGGCGAACACGTCTCGATCGGCGCCCACACCGTTTTGCAGGCGCACGTAATCGTGAACGGCTGGACGACGATCGGCGAAGGGTGTCTGCTTTACCCGTTTTCCACGGTAGGAGCCGCCTCGCAAGATCGCAAGTATACGGGCGAACGCGCGTACACGCGCATTGGAGACCGGACCACCTTGCGCGAGTACGTCAGCATTCAACGCGCAACCGGACACGACGAAGTGACCGCCGTCGGGGACGATTGCCTGCTGCTCGCGTACGTCCACATCGCTCATAACTGTATCCTGGGAAACGGCGTCACGATGAGCAATCTTGCGCAGCTTGCCGGACACGTGAACGTCGGGGACGCCGTTACCATCGGCGGCCAGACCGGCGTCCATCAGTTCACGCGCATCGGACGTCACGCGATGGTCGGCGGAATGAGCAAGTGCACCAAAGACGTTCCGCCGTTCTTCCTGGTCGAAGGGAATCCGTGCGAGCCGTACGGACTCAACAGCGTCGGGCTGCGTCGTGCCGGTTTCACCGCCGAAGAGCGCAATGAAATCAAGCGTTTCTATAAGCTGCTCTATAATCCGAAGCTCAACGTTTCGCAGGCGACCGAAGCGATGAAAGAGCAGGTCACGACGGACCCCGGTCGCGAGATCATCGCTTTTCTCGAGGCGCCTTCTCAACGCGGCGTATTGAAATAACGCTGCTGCGCTCGATGAGCTTCTCAGTGCTTTATTGCGGCTCGTCGACAGCTACATGCTGCATCGGGGCCGCTCGTCGCGCGCATCGTGCGCGCTCCTACTTATCCGCCCTCGCGCCTCCTGCTAACGTAGTGTTATGACATCCTGTCAAAGGCGCTCGGTTCAGAAGCCCCTCTGCAGCACGTAGCTGCCGACGGCCCGAGCGACAATGAGGTACTTTTTCTCTACGGGTGAGCCGAGCGGCGAAGCGATCGCTGTTTTGTTGGCGCAGGAGATTCGAAAGCTCGATCCTGCGGCCGAGTTTGAGGGAATTGGCGGACGGCGGATGCGCGAGGCGGGGTTTACGCTGTGGCGCGACAATCGGGGCTGGGCGAGCATGGGGCCGTTGGCAGCGATTCCGCGGATTCCGAAGTTGTTGAACGCGATGTTGAGGACGGCGTTTCACATTCGCGCGACGAAGCCCGACTTGGTGGTGCTCGTCGATTTCGGCGTTTTCAACTTGCGATTGGCCAATACGCTGCGGCGCCGGTTGCACTACGCCGGGCCCATTTTGGATCTGTTTCCTCCCGGCACGTGGCTCGACAACGCGGAGAAAGCGCGCAACGTTAGCGATGTCGCGGTGCCGGTAACGGCATTTCGGCATCAGTACGATTTCTATCGGTCGTTAGGATTGCGTGTAGAATTTTTTGGACATCCGCTGGCCGAGCGTTATCGCATGCGGCCGCTTCGGCCGACGCCGGGGAGTGACGGCGGCGTCGTTGCGATGCTGCCCGGGAGCCGAAGCGGCGAGCTGCGACGGCACATACCGGCGATGGCGGCCGCGTATCGCACGTTGCAGCACCGCCGCCCGAACTTGCGGGGAATCTTCGGAGCCGCCGACGATCGGGGCGAACGCACGATCCGCGAGGCCGTCGCGCGCGAACGGTTAATCGGTGTCGAGATTGCGCGTGGCGTCGAAGCGGCGGTCGCGAACGCAGACGGGGCGTGGGTATCGTCGGGAACTGCGACGCTGGAGTGCGCGCTGCTCGGCGTTCCATGCATCGGCATCTACATCATTCCGCCGATTCTTATTCGGTACGGTCACCGCATGATTCGGCATAGGTATATCATGTTGCCGAATTTGGTGCTTGAATGCGAGGTAATCCCGGAGCTGCTGCAAGAGAAAGCAACCGCCGAGGCGCTCGCCGATGCGCTCGAATCGGAGATCGAGAACCCTGCGATTCAATACGCGGAATTCGTAAAAATGCGGGAGGCCTTGGGACCCCCCGATGCGCTGAAGCGGTGTGCGAGCTACGCGGTCGCGCTCGCGCGCGCGTCGTGATACGAATCTATCACACGTCGGATTTACACGATCG
>JAFAOZ010000189.1 GCA_019247395.1 Vulcanimicrobiota bacterium
CGTAACGAATGACGTCGACGCCCGGAACGTTGGCAATTGCGTCGGCCACCGTGCGATCGCCGTCGCGGGCGATCTGCGCGGCGGTGACGACGTAGGTCGTGCGTGCGGTGCGCGCGGCCGCTTCCGGGCCGCGATCGCTCGTAACGACGTGCGCGATCTCGGGCACGATAGACGGCGAAGGCGAGGGTGACGGCGTTGCGGCAATGGCCGCGAGAAGCATCGAGAGCATCGCAATCCCTTCCTTGACGCGAGGCGGATCGGGTTAGGACGTTTGCGACGGTATCCTGACTCGCGGTTTCCCGCATACAGTGGCGCGACCGTGCCGGCCTCACACCGGCTTCCCCGCGCAAACGTGTTGCGCGCGGCATTGCGCAAAGGTTGGGGCCTTCCCTTGTGCGTAGTCGCAAATGATGCGCCGGCTTGCCGTGCTTGCGATGATCTGGTGCGTGCTCGTTCCGGCGGCCGACGCCGCGACGCCGCGCGTCGTCACGCTCGTTCCATCCTTTGCAGACGATCTCTATGCCATCGGCGCCGGCTCCCAACTCGTTGGAGTATCGGCCTTCACCGATGCGCCGCAAGCGAAGTCGCTACCACGCGTCGCGGACTCGAGCAGTGTGGATGCCGAAGCGATCGTCGCGCTGCGCCCGACCGTAGTGATCGGGATACCCGCGCAAGAGCGGTTGACCGAGCCGCTTCGCCGCGCGCACGTCCGCGTCGTCCTCCTGCCGGACGATTCCTATCAGAGCATTTTCGACAATATGACAACGCTTGGAACCATTACCGGACGGCATCGCGAAGCGCAAGCGGCGATTGCGGCACTCAAGCGCCAAACCGCCGCACTAACGGCGCAAACCAAATCGTACGTACGGCATCCGAGCATCTTCCTGGTTCTGGGCAGTGGGCCAATCTGGACGGCCGGCGCGGCTTCCTACATTACGACGCTCATCGAGCTTGCCGGCGGGACGAATGCCGCGAACGATTTACACGCGGCGTATGGAGAGTATAGTCCCGAAGCGCTGGTTCGGCGGCAGCCGGATCTTCTGGTCGCCGACGCTGCGATTCATCTCGGCGCATCGTTGGATCGCGAACCATGGCGCAGCTTGGATGCCGTTCGCCGCGGCCGCGTGTACGCCGTCAATCCGGATCTCATCGAACGTCCCGGCCCAAGCTATAACGACGGTCTGCGATGGCTCATCGAGCGAATACGTCCACTCGCGACGGCACGCTGAACGCCAGAGCGCTGGTCGTTGCGGTCGAGACGCGCGATCGCGCTGAATCGATCGACGCGGAGCTTGCGGAGTTTGAAGCGCTCGCGGAAGCCGCCGGCGCGTCGGTACTGCAGAGCGTCGTGCAGCGTCGCGATCGCGTCGATCCCGCTACGCTCGTCGGCAGCGGAAAGGCACGCGAGATCGCGCAGCTAGCCGAGGAGCTTCACGCGAGCCTTGTGCTCGTGCTCAACGATCTCCGTCCGCGCCAACGTAAGAACCTGGAAAAGCTGATTCCACTCCCTATTGTCGACCGGACGATGCTGATTCTCGACGTCTTCGCACGGCACGCGCGAAGCCGCGAGGGTAAGCTGCAAGTCGAGCTCGCCCAGCTGCGGTATCGTCAATCGAATCTCATCGGCGTCGGCGCAGATCTTTCGCGATTAGGCGGCGGTATTGGGACGCGCGGTCCCGGTGAAACGAAACTCGAAGTCGATCGCCGGCGCATCGCCGCGCGCATCTCCCTGCTCAATCGGCTTCTCGGCGACGTCCGGCGACAACGCGCGGTTCGCCGTAGCGCGCCGCATCGCGAGCGGCTCGTCGCGCTCGTCGGCTACACGAACGTCGGTAAATCGTCGCTGCTCAATGCGCTCGCACGCAGCGATGCCTACGTTGCGGATCGTCCCTTTGCGACGCTCGATCCGACGATCCGCCGCGTCTATCTCAAGCCCGGCCTCTCCATTCGGATGGCCGACACGGTCGGTTTTATCACCGATCTGCCGGCCGATCTGGTCAACGCCTTTCGAGCAACGCTTGAAGAACTGCGCGACGCCGAACTGCTGCTGCACGTGCTCGATGCGAGCAGCGCGCAGTGGCAGCGCCAAAGCCGCGCGGTGGAAGCGATCTTACACGAGCTGGAACTCGACCGTACCCCGCGCCTTCGCATCTTCAATAAGAGCGATCTTCGTATCGCGGAGGTGCCGGAATCCGACGCATTGTACGTCAGCGCAAAGACGGGCGCAGGGCTCGACGCGCTGCGTGCCGCAATCGTCGATTCTCTCGTATGATCGTTCGGTTTGCGGCGCCGATCCTCGCCGTTGCACTGCTTGCCGGTTGCGTCCGCAACTCCGACGACGCGTTCGTCACGACGGTGCAACGTCTGCGTCCGGCCGTCGTGCTGTTGTCCATGCGTATTCCGCCGGAGCGCAAAAAGGACAAGTACGATGACGCGTACGCGACGGGATTCGTCGTCGCTTCCGGCGACTGGGGCAGCGACATCCTGACGGTGCAGCATGCGATTGACGGCGCGTGGAATCTGCGCATCACCGTGGGAAACCGCTTGCATGCGTCCGTGCGCGTCATCGCGCAAAACGACGATCTCGACCTCGCGCTGCTTCGCACGCCGCGCCGCCGCCTTCCAGCCATCTCGCTCGGCACGTCCTCGACGCTACAAAACCAAATCGGGCGCGAGGTAGGGCTGCTCGGCTATCCGATCCCCGACGAGTTCGATGACGAAGGACTCGGCCTCGCGACGTCGCTCGACAGCGGGCGCCTCTCCTCGGTTCGTAAGGATGCGCTCGAAGTGACGCTCTCCATCGTTCCCGGCGAGAGCGGAGCGCCGGTCTTCATCGCGGATACCGGCGAAGTCGTCGGCGTCGCGGAGTCGCGCTTTGATGAAGAACGCAGCATTGGATTCGCCGTCCCGATCGACGACGTTAAGCGCTTTCTCCACCGCTACGACCGAGGTCACGGATTTTAGTATCTCCATGCGGTGTAACGTGGATCGTCGAACGGTCGCCGATCCATTGCAGCGGCGGAATTTCAAAGAAAGCGGCGAGCGCGTTCAGACGGGTCGCGTAGCCGGAGCGTAGAGCGGCGAAGCGCTTCCAGGCGTCGTCGCGGTCGAGCATCGTGTAGCCGGCTGCCGAGAGCCGCTCGCAGGCGTGATCGAACTCCGCACGTTCGATTCCCGCCTCCTCGTCTAAACCGCCGACGCGGAAGTATCGCGAGAGATCGCGCGCTGCGTGACGGCCGACGTTATAAAAAATCCGCGCCTGACCGTCGCGCACGCCCTCGACGGTTGTCATCAACAGCGTCGCGGCGTCGAGCAGCGTACCGAGCGTTCCGACCCACGACTGCTCGTCGTGGCTGGAACGAAAGAACGCGAGAACCGGATAGGCGAGATGGCTCTCCATCACCGCCGCAGCCCAGCGCTGCGCGTCGATCATCAGCGACGAGAGATCGTCCACGGTGCGCGAGTATCCGGCGATCGCAAGCAAGTTTACGCCGCTGGGCGGTGCACCGGCACGGGCCGCGATCTCGACGACATAGGTTTCGCGGTTCTGAAACGAGCCGAAGATCGCGAAAAGATAGGCCGTGGTAATCGCAAGAAACGAGAGCCCGGCGAGAGCGGCGCAGACCGAAGCGAGGCGCGGCAACGGAGCGCGCGCCACGACATCGCCGAATCCAATGGTCAGAAGCGTCGTTCCGGCAAAGTAGAGCATCGTACCGAACGAACGATCGGCGGGCATTATTCCGGCGCGAAGTCCCCAGAGCACGAACGCGAAACCAACGATGAGCAGCGACACCCAGAGCCCCATGAGTGCGATGAGCATGAACGGCGCGAAGACGGCGAGGAAGTCTTCGCGGCGGTCGTCGTCGCGCGGGTAGAGCCGCCACGCCGCGCGCGGCCACATTCTCCACGCGAACCGCCAGACGTAGAAGCTGACGCGGAATCGCCGGCCGGTGGCGCGCGGCATCACGACGGATTGGAAGACGTCGTTGAGCGCCGCTGCAATGATCACGATGCCGAGCGCGATGCTCGCGACGTTGAGCAACATGGTGCGAGCGTTCGTCGCTACGGGGCGCCACGCCGCTTTGAGTCGAATGAAGGCGCGATGGCGGTCATCTTTATTACCGGGCCGGTCTGCTCGGGCAAAAGTGCCTTCGGCGTGCGGCTCGCGCGCGAGAGCGGCTGTCCGGTAACCTACCTCGCAACCGCGGCGAGTGCACTCGAAGATGTCGAGTGGCGTGCCCGTCTCGTGCGGCACGTCCGGGACCGTCCCGCGGAATGGCCGACGATCGAAACCGCCACGATGACCGACGCCGCACAACTCGACCTCTTTCGCAACGCCGCAGCAGGAACGTGCGTCGTCGTCGACGCCCTCGGAACATGGCTCGCCGCAAAGATCGCGACGCGGATCGATCTGCTCGAAGTCGACTACAGCGTGCTCGAAGCGCAGCTCGACGACGAAGCCGCAACCTATGTTAATGCCATGCTCGATTCACAGGCGCATATCATCGCGGTGAGCGAGCAGTTCGGCTGGGACGTCGTCCCCGTCGCGGCCGCGGCACGCCTCTTTCGCGATGCGATGGGACGCATGGCGCAGCGGCTCGCCAAACGAGCCGACAAAGTCTACCTGGTCGTCGCCGGGTACGCCCTCGACTTACGTGCCTTAGGCGAATCGATTGACGCCGTCTAAGCGGCCGCCGTGACGCAAGCGCTCGTTCTCATCACGTTCTTGTCGGTCACGGTCGTTCTCGCCGTGCTGGCAAAGCGGCTGCGGATACCCTATCCGATCGCGTTCGTCATCGGTGGAATCTTGCTTTCGTTTACGCGCAACGTTCCGCACCCCAACCCGGATCCCGAGCTGATCATCCTTCTGGTCGTGCCGCCGCTGCTCTTCGGCACGGCGTGGTCGACCGATTGGTTCGATCTCCGACGCAACGCTCGGCCGATTACGCTCTACGCGATCGGTTTGGTGCTCGTAACGATGGCAGCGGTGGGTGCGGTGGCGCACTTTGCGTTGCCCGAATTTACCTGGCCGCTCGCCTTCACGCTCGGCGCCATCGTCTCGCCTCCCGACGCGGTCGCGGCAGAGGCAATCTTCGAACGATTGGCGATCCCGCACCGAATCGTCGCGATCATTACCGGCGAGTGCCTGGTGAACGACGCGACGGCCCTCGTGCTCTACCGTTTCGCGCTGGCCGCGGCGATTACGGGAAGCTTTTCACTCGCGCGTGCAAGCGTTGCATTCGTCATCGTCGCCGCCGGCGGCACGGTGATCGGCGTCCTCATAGCGTTCCTGTTGGAGTACGTCCTGCGATACATCATGCGCGTCGGCTTCGGCGATCCGCTGATCGTGAGCGTCGTTCTGCTGCTGGCACCGTTTACCGCGTATCTTGCCGGTGAAGAGCTTCACGTCTCCGGCGTGCTCGCCGCGGTTTCGGCCGGGATCTTGCTCAGCCGCCGATCCTCGAGCTTTATGGATTCGGAATCGCGCGTTCTCGCGACTTCCGTCTGGCGGCTGCTGATATTCGTGCTCAACGCATTCGCGTTTTTGTTGATCGGCTTGGAGCTGCCGGCGATCTTGGTGGCGCTGGTGCCCCACGTGCGTGATTACGTGCTCTACGGACTGTTGCTCAGCGTCACCGTCATCGTCGTACGGCTGCTTTGGGTCTTTCCGGCCGCGTATATTCCGCGCATGCTGAGCCGCAGTCTTCGCGAGCGCGACCCTGTCGCCTCGTGGCAGCAGCTCGTCGTTCTCGGGTGGTCGGGCATGCGCGGCATCATTTCGCTCGCGATCGCGCTGGCTTTGCCGTACACCTTGGGCGATGCGGCGTTTCCTCAGCGAAGCGTTCTGATTTTCCTTACCTTTTGCGTCGTTTTCGTGACGTTGGTTTTCCAAGGACTGACGCTCGGACCATTGATCGAGTGGCTCGGCGTCACCGAAACGAGCCGGAGCAGCAAACGCGAGGCGAACCTTCGCAT
>JAFAOZ010000091.1 GCA_019247395.1 Vulcanimicrobiota bacterium
CGCGGCAGCGGTCAGCCGGTCGGCGAGTAAGGCGGGAATTTCAGAGGGCCGGCCGGCTACCGGGACCCCGGCCGCCTCGAAGGCGGCGATTTTGCTCTCGGGCGTTCCGAAGCGGCCCGAGATAATCGCGCCGGCGTGCCCGAGGGACTTGCCGGGTGGGGCGTTGCGGCCGCCGATGAAAGCAACGACCGGGAGGTCGGGGATATGCTCGGCGATAAAGACGGCGGCCTCTTCCTCGTCGGATCCGCCGATCTCGCCGCAGAGCACCACTGCCTCGGTTTGGGGGTCGTTCTTGAACTCGCGCAGGCACTCGACGAAGTTCGTGCCGATGATCGGGTCGCCGCCCACCCCAACGCAGGTCGACTGACCGAGCCCGGCCCGTGTTAGGAGATCGACGACCTCGTAGGTCAACGTTCCGGAGCGCGAGACCACGCCGACCCGCCCTTCTTTGAAGACATGCCCCGGCATGATTCCCACCAGTGACTTACCGGGCGATGCGAGGCCTGGGCAATTAGGGCCGATGATTCGCATGCCGGGGGTAGCCCCCACGACCTTGAGCGTGTCGTGGACCGGGACGCCTTCGGTAATGCAGACGGCAAAGGTGATTCCGGCATCGTAGGCTTCGTAGAGCGCGTCGGCCGCAAAGGGCGGCGGCACGAAGATGCAGCTGTGGGTAGCGCCGGTCGCGTCAACGGCTTCACGCACCGTATCGAAGACGGGCAATCCCTGCGGCGTTCGCTGACCGCCTTTGCCCGGCGTCACGCCGCCGACGAGATTCGTGCCGTAGCGGTGCATGCGATCGGTATGGTACGAACCTTCCGCGCCCGTGATGCCCTGCACGATCACTTTGCTGTTCTTATCGATGAAGATTGACATTGCCGTTATGCCTCGTTCGAAAGACGCACCGCTTCGCGTGCGCCTTCGTCCATGATTTCGACCGGCGTCATGTTCGCCTCGCGTAAGATGCGGCGCCCCTCTTCTTCGTTCGTGCCGGTAAGTCTGATCACCAGAGGGATCTTGCGCGACGACGTCTGTTGCATCGCGTCGACGATGCCGCGCGCGACTTCATCGCCGCGGGTGATTCCGCCGAAGATATTGATGAAGAACACATTGGCGCCGGTGTTGTTGACGACGAGTTCGTAACAATTCCGCACGCGTTGCGCGTTCGCGCCGCCGCCGACGTCCAGAAAATCCGCAACCGCCCCGCCGGCATTCGCAACGGCGTCCATCGTCGCCATCGCCAAGCCAGCGCCGTTTGCCATCGTACCGACCTTGCCGGGAAAACGCCGGAAGTTGCGGATGCCGACGCCGGCGCCGGCGGCGAGCAGTTCGTCTTCGTCGAGCGGCAGCGCGCTGCGCCACGCGTCGAACTCCGAGTGACGAAAGAGGGCGTCGTCGTCGAGTTCGATTTTTGCGTCGGAGGCGATCACGCGGCCGTCGGCGGTCAGCGCGAGCGGATTGATTTCAACCAGCTTAGCGCCGTAGCGAAAGAATAGATCGTAGAGTCCGCCGGCAATCGCGGGAAACGTTTTGCGATAGCCGGGATCGAGCTCGGCTCGGAAGGCAAGCTCTCTACCGATGTACGGCGAGTACCCGATGGTCGTATCCACAAAAACTTTAACGATCGACTGGGGATGGTGCTCGGCGACGTCCTCAATATCCATTCCGCCGAAACGGCTCGCGATGAAGACCGGTCTTCGCGCGGCGCGATCGATCGCAATCGCGCAGTACGCTTCCTTCGCAATCTCGAGGCGCTCTTCAACGAGCAGCGATTTGATCGGTTCCCCGCTTGGGTTCTGGCGATTGGGCGGCATGGGCGTCGCCATGATTTCCTCGGCAACGCTGCGTCCATGTGAAGCGCCGGAGGCCATTTTGATCTTACCGGCCTTGCCGCGGCCGCCCATGAGGACTTGCGCTTTGACGACCCATTCGCCAGGCTCGGCTTCGAGGAACGTCGCAACGTCGTGCGGGGTAAGCGCGTGCCGGCTGCGCGGAACCGGAATTCCGGCGCGCTTGAAGAGCTCCTTGCCTTGAAACTCGAGCAGATTCATCGCGGCTCGAATGGTTCGCGTACGACGTCGCGCGGCACCTTGCTACGTTGGTCGCAGGCCGTGATAGAATACTAATGAGCAGCACGATGGAAGGCCGAATCGCCCGTCTCGAAGGTGCCTACGAGCAGATCAGCGATCGGCTCAACGGTATCGATGCGCGTTTAACCGGACTCGAGCACACCATCGATACGCGGTTTGCGCAGGTCGATCAGCGCTTTACGTGGCTGACGGGCGTTGTGATCGGTACGTGGATCACCACGATCCTAACGATCCTCTTCCACCACTAGCACCCGATTTAATCGAGACGGCCGAGCAGCGAACGCGCGATGACGACCTGCTGAATCTCGGAGGTTCCTTCGTAAATCTCCGTGATCTTCGCGTCGCGGTAATGCCGCTCGACCGCAAACTCCGTCGTGTAGCCGTAACCGCCGTGAATTTGGAGCGCTTCGGCCGCATGTTTTCGCGCGGCCGTCGATGCGAAGAGCTTCGCTTTGCTTGCGGCGACAGCGAAATCTTCGCCTGCATCGGCGAGCGCCGCGGCGCGGTAGTTGAGCAGCCGCGCGGCGTCGAGATCCATCGCCATCTGCGCGATCTTGAACGACACGCCCTCGAACGCGCCGATCGCTTTGCCGAATGCAAAACGCTCCTTCGCAAACTTGACCGATTCGTCCAGACAGGCGGCGAGAATTCCAATGGACTGCGCCGCGATACCGATTCGCCCGGCCGTCAGCGCTTTCATCGCATTGCCGAAGCCCGAGCCTTCTTCGCCGAGCAGCGCCTCGCCGCCGATCTCGACACCGTCGAATGCAATATCGCAGGTGTTGCTGGTGTGGATGCCGAGCTTCTCGGTCACGCGCTCGACGGTAATGCCGGGAAGATTCGGTTCGATTAAAAAGGCACTGACGCCGCGCGCGCCCGCGCCGCCGGTGCGAAACATTCCCATGATGATGCCTGCGTAACTTCCGCTCGTACACCACTGTTTTCGCCCGTCGAGCCGGTAACCGCCGTTACGCGGCTTCGCCGTCGCGCGCAGCGCAGCTGCGTCCGAGCCCGCATCCGATTCGGTGAGCGCGAACCCGGCGATCGTATCTTCGGCGGCGAGACGCGGGAGCCAGCGCTCCTTCTGCTCCTGCGTGCCGAGCCGCAGAATCGCCGAGCAGATCATTGAGTGCACCGAAACGGTGACGGCGGTTCCGGCGTCGACGCGCGCGAGCTCCTCGATGGCAAGCGCGTACGAAAGATAATCAGCACCGGCGCCGCCGTAAATCTCCGGGACGAGTATGCCCATAATACCCGCGTCGGTCAGTTTCCGATAGAGCTCACGCGGAAAGACGTGCTCGCGATCCCACGCGCCAACGTGCGGCGCAATTTCGCGTTGCGCGATCTGAGCGGCGAGCGCACCGATCGCGCGCTGCTCATCCGTCAGCTCGAACTGCGCACGATCCTGAGTTAGCATTGCTGTCTTATGCATTCTAGCGGAACTGATTTCGTTCAGGTCTAGGAGTTGAGGGGTGAAATTTACTATGGTAAATGCACCCCGAAAACGACAACGACATGGACAAAATCAGACCGCTATGAGCAGTGCGTCGCCTTGGCCGCCGCCCGAACAAATCGCGGCGATGCCGAGTCCTCCGCCGCGCTTGCGCAGCTGATTGATCACCGTCGCGGTTATGCGCGCGCCCGACGCGCCGATCGG
>JAFAOZ010000101.1 GCA_019247395.1 Vulcanimicrobiota bacterium
ATGATTGGTTACGTAGTCGGCAGCTTTGATGGGCGTCGGGCCTGCCGTGCGATGCCACGAGTCGTATCCCACGTAGATCGCGAGCACCGCGACGGCGGCCGCCGGTACCAGCAACGCGGGCCGTAAGCTCTCAAAGAGACGTTGCCAGCTGGTGGGCTGCCTACTCGCTGCCGTGCTCCGTATCCGCGTCGCCAAGCCGGGCGGCATCTCGCGTTCGGTTGCTCGGGCGTGGGCCTGAAGCGCCTCGGTGATCGCGAGCTCTTCGCTTCGCTTGAGGTCGCATTCGGGGCAGGTCGCCAAATGGGCGTAGATCGCCGCGTCCTCGGCCGGCGAGAGCTCGCCGTGAAGATAGTCGACGATGCGTTCTATGCTCGGATGCGTTTCATTCATGATGATGACTTCGTATAGCGAGTGACGAGCTTCCGTAACTGACCTCGAGCGCGGTGAAGTCTGGACCGAACCGTGCCTACCGAGCACCCGACTATTTGACCGATCTCCTGATAGCTGCACCCCTCGACATCTGCCAGCAGGACGATCTTACGTTGTTCGGGCGTCAGGCCGGCAAGCGCTTTAGAAACGGGTTCGCTCAGGTGCGCTTCAACGTACTCCTCGATCGGCGCAACCGCCCGCTCCGGAATCTCTTCCTGATAGAAACGTCCCTTGCGTCGCCGAAGTTCGTCCCGGTAGAGGTTTGTCACGATCCGGTAGATCCACGAGAGGAAGGAGGTACCGGGTTTAAAGCTCTGCCAAGCCCGAAAGACGCGAATGAACGCTTCCTGCGTCAGATCGCTCGCATCGGCATCGTTTCCCGTCAAGCGGTAGGCAAAATTGTAGGTTGCCTTGCCGTACTGCTCAATGGCACGTTCCAGGAAGGCCTGTTGCTCCATGCTGTGGCGGCTAGGCTTCCTTGGTAAGGCCTACAGTTCATGCTCCTCTCAGGGTGAGACGTCGCGACGCGACCAGATGACGCGTCCGACCACCCAGAGTGCGGCGAATGCGATAACCGTGAGCAGCGTGAAGAGCGTCAGCTCGAGCACCGCGATGCCGCTCGACTCGCTGCCGCCGCAGAGCGCGACCGCTTCGGCGATGAGTGCCAGCTTGAATCGCTCGAATGGATTGCTCGCGAGGCCCGAGACGGATCGCGCCTGCGCGAGCACGCTTTGCGGATCCCAGCCGGCACTCTTGACGATGACCGCGATGCGTCCGTCTGGTGCCACGATAAAGAGGCGATCGTCGTGTAGAAAGTTGTCGGAGCTCACGCGCATCGAGCTGATGTTGAACGCGTCGATCAGCCGCTGAATCGTCGAGCCGGTGCCCGTCAGCAGCGCCCACGTGTCGGGATGCACGCCGAAGCTCCGTCTGTACCGTCGTAAAACGGCGGGTGAGTCGTATTGCGGGTCGAGCGTGATTTCGGCAAGTGCAAAGCGCTTTGGATCGATGCGCTGCGCGAGATCGGCGAACTTTCCGCTGATCGCCGGACAGAGCGTGCGGTCCGGACAACGCGTGAACATAAATGAAAGCAGCAGCGTTTTGTCGCGAAAGTGCGATGCAAGCTGCAGCGCCCGGCCGTCTTGATCGACCAGCGTTGCCGAGGGGAGCGGGCTGCCGATCCCGACGGGTACGGCGCGCGCGCGATCTGGAAGGCCCGGCGCGAACGCCGCTGCGGCGATCGGGTCGCGCAGGCTGGGAGGCGCCGTCGATTCATCGAGCAGGGCGTCGATCGCCGTGCCGGCTGCGAACGAGCGCGCCGGTGTGAGTCGGTAGCGGCGCGTCTGCGCGGGCAGCGTTTGGACGACCGCATCGGTGCGCACGATCGCCGTGCGGCCGTCCAGCTGCTGCAAAACGACGCCGTGAACCGGCACGACGTTCAGCAGTGCGGCGAGCAACAGCATATGCCGCTATTGTACCAGGGGTTGAGCAGGCGCGGGCGCAACGAACGTCGCCGTGGAGGCAGCCGTTTTCGTCGTCCGGGTGATTTTGGGGGTGCTGCTCGTCGCGGCAGGCGTTCTCAAGGTTGGGCATCCGGCCGAGCTGGCATCGGCCATTGCCGGTTTCCGTCTGTTGCCGCCTGCCATCGTTGGGCCGCTTTCGGTCGCACTGCCCTTCGTAGAATTGCTGCTGGGTGCGTATTTAATCGCGGGTCTGTTCACTAAAACGATTGCAGCGATCGTGGCCGCGCAGTTTCTGCTGTACGCAGGCGCGATCGGATCGGCAGTGGTGCGCCATATTCCCGCGACCTGCGGTTGTTTCGGCCCGAATGATTCAGCCACTGCGGATTGGCCGCACGTGGCCTTCGATCTTCTGCTGGCCGGCGCGGCGATCTTCGTTGCGTGCGGTGCGCCCGGCGCACTTGCGGTCGATCGCAAGCTTCGCCATACATGACGAAGCGTTCGCTCGTTTTGGTAACGCTCGGTGCACTCATCGTTATCGCCGCCGGCGCGGTGCTGTACTATATTTTCGGCCCGGAGCACCGGCGCGTTCAAAACGCGTCATCGTCGCCGGTGATTGGAAAAGCGCAAGTCGGCCAGTCTGCGCCGAACTTTGTCGTCGCGACGACGGCGGGACTCTTCGATCTCAGCAAAGTTGACAAGCCGGTCTTCCTCGAAGTTTTTGCGACCTGGTGCCCGCATTGTCAACGCGAAACGGCGGTGATCGACCGTCTCTTTCGCCGGTATCGGGATAGAGTCGCTTTTGTCGGCGTTTCCGGAAGCGACACCGCAATGGACGGCACCTCGGCTTCCTCGCAAGTCGACCTGCTGCAGTGGCGGCAGCGCTTTAACGCCGAGTATCCCGTCGCCTACGACCCATTGCTCAACGTCGCGAACCTCTATCTCCAGGGCGGTTTTCCGACGCTCGCGGTGATCGGCCGCGACAAGCGCGTGATCTATCTGAGCAGCGGCGAGGTGTCCTATGGCGAACTGAGCGCCGCGGTCGAGAAAGCGCTCCGCTAGAGACCCGAGGGCAGCACGTAGTTCGGCGGGGTTACGAGCGGCGTTCCAACTTCGAGCACGATCTGCTGATGCGCGCGCAGCGGAATTGTGCGCAAATCACCGTCGTACTTCGTGCCGTTGACGTACGCGGTGACCGGGCCGTTGAAACCCGCAACGCCGCTGCTGCTCAGCGGTTGTCCCCAGATGTCGAAAAACATCCCAAGCGTGTAGGGACCGCCCTGAGGCGGACTGATGTCCGGTGCTTCGATGTGAATGATGCCGCTGGGATCGTGTGTGTGAATCCAATAGAGACAGCCGCCGGCCAAGCTTGGCGCAAGTCCCACAAACTGCGGAATCTGCATCTGCTTACCGTTATAAAAGAGCGCGAGATGGCTGTGGACGTGGAGCGTCGAGTACTCCATCTCGCCGCAGGAGACGCCGTCGACGGGCTGACCGTGACCGCCTTGGGGCGTGACGGGGTATTTCGTCTTGACGAACTTCGTGCCGATGCTCTCACCGTTGGCCACTTGGATCGGTTTGGAGGTCGCGGTCGGCGCCGGGGTCGGTGTTGCGTACGCTTGCTGGATCGTTCGGTTCTGCCACCAGTTAAAGATGATGAAGCCGAGGACCAAAGCGACGAGGGCGATGCCGATGCCGATATACACTGGGCGCATCGGATCGCGGCGCGGTGGAGGAGCCTCACCGCCCCGTTGCCGGCGACGGCGTTCTGCACGACTAGGCTGGGACATGCGATCCTTTCTAGGAGACGGCGTTCAAGGGAGCGGCAACCGGAGCGTCGGCCAACTCGAGCGGACGCTGCGGGACCAAGTAATTAACGATGTAATCCGTGACCGCGTCGCGCAGGGGTGTGACGGCGCGATCGTAGCCCGTCGCATACAGCCGTGCCATGCGTGCGCGCGTATGGTATTGATACTTTCCGCGCAACGCCGGCGGCATCTCGACGAACTCGATTCGTTCGGGCAGGGCGAGCGCTTGGAAAATGGGGCGCACGAGCTGCAGCCACGTCTGCGCGCTTCCCGACCCGATGTTGAAGAGTCCCGTGGCACCCGATTCCGCTAAATGCAGCGTCATGTCGACGGCATCTTTGACGTAGATGAAGTCGCGTTGCTGTTCGCCGTCCCGGTACTCGGCGCGATAGCTCTTGAAGAGCCGCACGCTGCCGCGCTCTAAGATCTGCTCGTATGCCTTCTGGACGAGGCTCCGCATCTCGGCTTTGTGATCTTCGTTGGGGCCGAAGACGTTGAAGTACTTCAGGCCGCATGCCTTTTGATCGAGCCCCGTGCGCAGCGAGTAAAGATCGAAGAGGTGCTTGGAATAGGCGTACGCGTTGAGCGGCCGCAGTGTGTGGAGATCGGCTTCGTCGGAGAGCTCCGCTTCGAGCGCACCATACGTCGCCGCCGACGACGCGTAGACGAAGCGCGCTTGCTGTTCGACCGCCCAGAGCGCCAAGCGTTTTGTATATTCGTAGTTGTTGCGCAACAAAAATGCGGCGTCGTTCTCCGTCGTCGACGAGCAAGCGCCCAAATGGAAAATGGTTCGGATGTCGCCGAGGCCTCGCCCGGCTTGAATCCGGCACTCCAACTCGTCGGCGTCGAGGTAGTCCGCGAAGCGCAGCGGCACGAGGTGTTTCCACTTTTCCGACAGGTCGAGCCGATCGACCACCAGGATGTCGTCCAGGCCGCGCCGGTTCAGCGACCACACAATAGCGCTGCCAATAAGGCCGGCGCCACCCGTGACGACGATTCTACCGCGGCTAAGGTCGTGCATCGCTCCGGAGTTTCCTAATCGCCTGCGGCCCGCAAAGCTCCTTCCTTCGACGCTATGGGTGGCCGAATTGCACTCCGATGGTAAACATGCGCGGGGGCGCGTAATGGTTTCCCTGCGCGTTGAGCAGCGTTACGTAGAAGCGGTCGTTCAAAAGGTTCTGTATGCCGAGGGTTAGCGAGGTCTGCGGCGCGATTGGGATGCCTGCCCCGGTGTTGAAGATCGTGTGCGGCGTGACCTCGCAAAAGCCGGGCGTCCCGGGTGGACAAATTGCCGAGGAGAGCCCGCTGCCGTACTCGGCGTCTGCCGAGATCCATCCCCCGCGGGCGTTATTCATTAAAACACCGCTCGCAACGCTGTAGGCCTGGTTGTGATCGGCCGGCGTGAAATCCGTCGGTGATCCAAAGCACGGCGCGAGCAGCTGCGTCTCGCACCCCTTGTTGAGCGAAACCGTATGTGCGACGGAAAGGTACGCTCGCCCGTTCCGCGCCAACGGTTGGACGTAGTTGAGCGATTCCTGCGACAGTCGTCCGAGCGTGTAGTTAATGTCTTGGTGCAAAAGCGTGACGCCGACTTGCGTGTCGTCGATCAAATCGTTCGCGTTTTTCTGCCAAACGCGAAACCCCAGCTCGCCCGGGCCGAGCGGAATGTGGCCGCCGAGCTCGAGCTGCGTATCGCGCTCGGGCTTAAGGTCGAACTGCGCGGGTGTCGGTTGAAGCGGAAGATTGAGGAGTGCAGCGGCGGACGGGGAGACGTTTTCAAACGAAAACGGCTCGAAAAATCGCCCGACGTACGCATAGACGTTTGCGCGCGAACTGAAGTAACGCGTCAATTTGACGCGAGGGCTGAAGGCAGCGAAACCTTGTGCGAACTCCGTTGAACGAATCGTAAAAAAGTCGTAGCGAAGCCCGTAGTCGGCCTCCCAAAGGCGGCTCATCCGCCAGCTGTCTTGAAGGTACGACGTATAGGTATTGCCGACATTGGGCGCGTCGTCGACGACGGTCGCGGGCGCATCCAGAGTGTGCGGCGTCAAAATCGGCGCGAGAAAATTCTCCGGCTGCAGCGTGAACGCGTAGTTCTTGTCGATGCGCGCGAGGTCGTAGGAGACTCCGGCGCGTAACTGGTGCGCGCCCAGATCCAGGGCATAATCTGCTTGAAGAATATAGTCCGTGGCCGTGCGCGAGTCGGCCAGCGAGTACGCGCAGGTCGTCGGCGCGAAGACGCCTGTTTTGATCGCGTCGGCGCAATCGGAGGAAGTGCCGCCATTTCCGAAGGGGGGCGCCTCTACATTGAGTGCCTCGCCATACGTCCAGTCATTGAGAGGATCGCCGAAATCCGCAATGTGCGAAACCTTCAGCGCGGGCCCGAAGGTGATTCCCGCGTTCGGCCCGAGCTCGTGCCGGAACTGCAGGCTAACGAACGTGTCTTCCTGTGTCTCGTTGTCGTCGGTCGTGGCGGGTTCGCCGTGATTGACGTCGTTGGGAATCTGATAGGTGTCGTAACTGTGCACGAAGGTAACGTTGGTGAAGTTATTCCCTCCGGCCGGCAGTGCGACGTTCGCATATTGATTGACGTTGCTTGCGTTGTTGTGAGGCGAGCTGAAATCGGGCGGGTCGAGCCCACGGGTCGTTTGCCACCCTCCTAGCGAAACCGTGTATCCACCGCTGCCGGCAACGGGTGCGTGAAAGTCGAGAGTGGAATTGAGCGTCGTGTAGGATCCGAACGTCGAATTGGTATCGACGCCGGCCGGCCCGACACCAGATTTCGTCGTCAAGTTGAGAACCGAACCGAATTTCAGACCGTACTGCGCCGGGTAAGCGCCTTCGATCACGTCGACGTACGATAGGTCGTTCAGATCGATTTCGCTGCCGATATCGCGATTGA
>JAFAOZ010000282.1 GCA_019247395.1 Vulcanimicrobiota bacterium
CCTGCGTTCGGAGAAGCGCAGCGAAGCGATCGATCACGTCGTGTACGTCGCAACGGGGGCGCTGAGCTACGACTCGATCTTCGGCGACCTCACGGATGCTTCGGGGACTGCGCACGGAAACGGCGACGCGAGTCTCACGGTCTATCCCGAAAGCGCGACGCCGAATCTTCACGCGCTCGCGAAGTCGTACGCGCTTGCCGATAACTTTTACGCGTCGGATGCAAATCCCGACGTTGCCAAAGAGTTTGCGGCCTCGGGCGAAGCGACACTCTATCAACAGCTCGTTGCCGATGCGGGAACGGCGCGCGCACCGCTCGACGATCACGGCGACAATCCGGAAGATTACGCGCGTGCCGGCTATCTCTTCAACGCTTTGGCTCGCGCGGGAATCCCCTTCCGCGATTATGGGGGCCTCCTGCGGCTTTCGGGTTATGATGGCGTGCACTACACGCTCGACGTGCCCGCGCTTGCGGCGCTGAACGGAAACGTTGACCTGAGCTATTCGAACCCGACACTGACCGACGAGCAGCGCGCCGCCGAGTTCGTGCACGACATGCAGCGATACGTCCAAAGCGACAGCATGCCGAGTTTTACCTACGTTTCGCTGCGCGGGCAAAATGGCCACGCGAACCCAAGCACCGCGGATAACGCCATCGGTAAGATCGTGGATTTTATTTCGCACACGCCCCACTGGAACTCGACCGCAATTTTTATCGTACCCGATGGCGCGGGCTCGAAGGACCACGTTAACGCGCTGCGCACCTTCGCCATCGTCGTCTCGCCGCTCGCGCGGCGCGGGTACGTTGGTGAAGCGCACTTGAGCATGGCGGGCGTGCTGAAGACGGAGGAAGAAATCTTCGGCTTGCAACCTTTGACGCTCAACGATCTCCTCGCCTCGGATTTGGCGCCGTTCTTCACCGATGCCCCGGCGGCCGAGCCGTATCAAGCGCGATGACGACACACCGGGACGTGGCCTACGGCCCGAGCCTCATCGTGACGCCGACGGGCACTCTGCGGCGCGCTCTCTTCGTGCGGCCCTCGCCCTCCATCGAACGCGCGGTGCCGCTCATCGGCGAGCCGGGCGCGATCTACGAGCGCGCCATCGAGCAGCAGGGCGTGCTTCGTAAGACGCTCGAGTATTTCGGCGTCGAGACGACGGCGATGGATCCGTCTGGAACCGATCCATACGAAAGCGCAGCCGGCGACGCGGCCGTCGTTTTCCAAGACGGCGCCGCGCTGATGCGTCTTACATCGCTGTCGCGCCGCGCAGAAGTCGACCGGATGGAAGCGGAGTTTGCGAATTTGGACGTGCCGATCGCCGGGCATGTCTCGGCGCCGGCGTTGCTCGACGGCAATGACATCCTCTTGGCCGGGAGTACCGCCTTCATCGGCATTGGACCGCGCGGAAACGAACTGGGCCGCAAGGGCTTTGCGGAGCTTGCGCGCGCACACGGCTATCGGGTCGTGGAAGTGAGGCTCGCGCAAGGCGTTCCGGCGCTGCGTGCGGTCGCCGGTGCAGCCTCGAAGGATACCATCGTGATCGGCGCCGGGAAGGTCGATGAAGAAGCCTTTGCCGGCTTCAAAACAATCGTTCTCGCGCTCGGGGAAGAACAAGCCGCCGGCGTTCTGCCGATCGACGACGGCCACGTCGTGGCCGAGATTCGTTTTCGCACCGCGCTTGCGACGATGCGCCGTGCCGGCATCACGGTCGAGGCGCTCGATCTCTACGAATTCACCAAACTCGGTCTCACGCCGTCGATGCTGACGCTCGCTCTTCGGCGCGAGTGAGCGCATGCGTCTTGCCGTACTATCGGATATTCACGGGAACCTTTTAGGCCTGGACGCCTGTCTCGCCGACCTCGAATCGCAGGGCGGCGCGGACGCCGTGGTCGCGGCCGGCGACTTCTGCGTCGATGGACCGAAGCCGAAGAAAGTGCTCCAGCGCCTCGACGAAATCGGCGCCTCGTGCATCCGCGGTAATACCGATCGCTATCTGTACGACGAGACCGAAGAGTTCGAGGCTCCCGAAGGGGCGCAGATCGCGTGGACTCGTCGCGAAATCGGGGAACGCTGGCTGGGATGGATCCAACAACTGCCGTTCGCGATGCGCATCGGGGAAGACGATAATCAGCTGCTGATCGTTCACGCGAGCCCGCGCAACGATGAGGAGCACATTTGGCCCGATGCTTCGGAGGCGGATCTGCAGGGCATTGTGGGAGACGAGCGCGCAAGCGCGATTGCCTTTGGGCATCTTCACATTCCGTACGTCCGCTACTGGCGCGGCAAACTTCTGGTGAACGTATCTTCGGCAGGCTTGCCCAAGGACGGTGACGCACGCGCCTGCTATGCGATTTTTACCGAGCGCGACGGCGGGTGGGAAGTCAAGCACCGGCGGGTACCCTTTGATGTAAAGCGGGTTGCAACCCAACTCGCGGATTGTGGGATTCCGGGAAGTGCGGATCTCATCGCCACTCTGCGTCGTCATCGGTACAAGCAATTAAAGAGTTTGATTCCATAGCGCCCAGCGTACCAGCGGTCGAAATCGACCGGCTGGTAAAGCGTTACGGGCAATTCACGGCGGTTGACGGAATCTCACTGCGGGTCGGCAACGGCGAGTTTTTCGGATTTCTCGGCCCCAACGGCGCCGGCAAAACGACGACGATCAATGCGATCGTCGGCCTAGCTCGAAAAAGTGCCGGCACCGTCCGCATCTTCGGTCACGACAACGAACGCGACTGGCGAAACGCGCGGCGCTTGATCGGGCTTTCCCCACAAGAGTACAATTTCGACCGCTACCTCTCGCTACGCGACGTGCTGATTTTCGCTGCGGGGTATTATGGGCTTCGCGGGCCCGCGGTCGCCGCGCGTGCCGATATGCTGCTCGAGCGGTTCGGTCTAACGTCGCACGCGCATCTGGAGTATACGAAAATTTCGGGCGGCCAAAAGCGCCGGCTTTCGCTCGCGCGGGCACTCATTCACGAACCGCAGTTGCTGATTCTCGACGAGCCGACGGCGGGTGTCGACGTCGAGCTGCGCCTGGAGCTCTGGGAGTGGCTGCGCGCCCTCAACCGCGACGGTCTGACGATCTTCTTGACGACGCACTATCTCGAAGAGGCCGAACAGCTTTGCAAGCGCATCGCGATCATCCGCAACGGGCGCATCGTGACCGAGAAGCCGACCGAAGAGCTCATCGCCGAGGGCGCGTCGCTGCAGGACGTTTTCTTGGAGCTCACGCGAAATTGAGCAACGCCGTTGGACTCTGGACGCTGGTCAAGCGCGAGATCATCCGCAGCCTGAAGATTATCAATCAAGTGATCTGGCCGCCGGTCATCACGACCCTGCTCTACGTCTT
>JAFAOZ010000283.1 GCA_019247395.1 Vulcanimicrobiota bacterium
TCGCTCTCGCGGCGAGCGCAAAGAGCGCCGCCAGCTGGGATGCGGTAAATCGCGCCAAGGTCATCCCCACCAAGGCGACCAGCAGCACGAGGAGGGCATACTCGACCGCGAGCATGCCCCGAACATCCCTCCGACCCCTCGTGATCACGTGATCCCTTCCCACTCGCAACGAAAGCGTCCCGAAGCGCACGTCAAGTACGCTCCGGTCGGGCCTCTTTTTTGGCGGGTTCGAGCCAGCTCCTTTGGAAAACGTTAAAAAACGTTGACGCGTTAACATTCCCTGTGATATAAGTGCTTCCGCGCCCTACAGGCTAGCGAGGGGGTGGCTATTGTGATTAGCCCGATCCGCGCGAACCGGCCGATTGCTTCCCGGCCGTGCCAAGGGTGATTTGCCGAGCCGTTTTGCGGATCGGCAGTGTTTGCGTACGTCCGCGCGCGGACGAGGAGGAAGCGAAATGCGACGATCGAGAGAGTCGGGTCAGGTCATGCCGCTTATTGCGCTGGCCTTAGCCGTATTGATGGGTTTTGGGGGCATGGGCGTGGACGTCGGGTACTGGGAGTACGTCCAACGCGAGCAGCAGACGGCGACGGATGCTGCGGCGCTCGGCGCCGCGCAAGAGCTCGCGGACAGCGGCTGCACAAATTGGAGCGTCGCAACGGCCGGCGCGGATGCCGACGCCGCGCGAAACGGCTTTGCCGGTGGCGCGAACGTCACGATCAACGTTCAGACACCGCCGCAGAACGGTCCGTATGCGGGTGATGCCTGCGCAGCGTACGTCCAGATCAGCAGCAAACATGTGGCGTTGTTCTTCACCCGACTCTTTGGGCTCGCCGCGGGACAGAGCGAAACGACCGAAGCCACCGCCAAAGCTGGCGGGCTGGGTAACGGCTGCATTTACATGCTGGCGCCGAATCAGAATACAAATTTTCACGGCGCAAACGTCGTCGCTCCAAGCTGCAGCATTTACGTCAATGGGACGGCGAATTTTAACGCGGGCAATGCGAACGCCGCGTTTATCGGCGAAGCCAACTACGCCGGAAGTAATAACGGCGGCACGTTTGGCGGCGCTTCGCCGGTGTCAATGCTGCCGATCGAAGACCCTTGTGCGGAGATCCCCGGTTGCGCGTACCTAGCGGCGAATCCGCCGCCGATTTCGCCGTGCAACGGTTCGTACGCCGGCGGCAGCGTTCTCACACCCGGTTGTTACAGCAACCTCAGCTTGAATAAGGCAACGGTCACGCTTTCCCCGGGAACCTACGTACTTAGCGGCAGCTCCAACTTCAATCAAGCTTCCATCACCGGAACAGGTGTGACAATCTACATCCCAGCCGGCGCCACGACGAATTTCAATAACGTCAACAGCATGAGTATTACGCCGCCGGCAAGCGGCAACTACGCCGGTGTCAGCTTCTATCAAGTTCCCGGAAACTCGAATGGTGTGAACTTCAACGGCAGTTCCATAAATATCGGCGGTTTAATTTACGGACCGAGCGCCTCCATGAACTACAACGGCTCGTTCGGTCAATACACCGTGTTGGTCGCTGCGTATGCGAATCTCAACAATAGTACCGGCGAAGACTTTGGGCCGCCGGTCGGCGGGCGGTACCTCGTCAGCAAGGCGGTCGTCGTCGAATGAGGCGTGACGATTCGGGAACTAGCCTCATTGAGTTCGCGCTCACCGCGCCGCTGATGTGCCTGCTCTTGATCGGCATCATCGAGATCGGCCGTTTTACCTTCTTTGCGATTCTCGCCAGCAGTGCGGCGCGTGCCGGCGCGCAATATGCCTCGCAGAACCTCGGCACCGCCATCAACTCCGCGCAGATTCAAAGCGCGGCAAAGCAGGACGGACAGAATCTTCCGAACTGGATTGTCACCGCAACGGCGCTCTGTTCGACGAACGGCGCGGCGCCGGTACCGTGCAATGCCGCCGGTACTGCGCCGCCCCAGAACGTGGTCTACTTCGTCAAAGTTCAGGTGGCGGGCACATTTACGTCGCTGCTCACCTACCCGGGCCTACCGCCTAGCGTCCCGGTCAGCGGCAGCGCCGTCATGCGCGTCAGCGCGCAATAATGCTAGTGATCGCGTATCGCGTTACGCACGCCGTCGAAGATCGAATCGACCTGCCTGCCGATGTGAAAAAGTGAAAATATCGCGACGAGCGCAATAGCTGCCAGCAGCAGTCCATACTCGACGGCTGCGGCCGCGGTCTCGTCTCGCGTGAGGAAGTTCAAGGTGGCGAGCATGGTGATTCCTCCGAGCTGGAGGGTATTCGCCCGCTCGCCCGCTTTTCCCCGGCTCCTAGGCGGCGGCTTCGCTCATTTCGACGGCGGCGGGCGCTCTCGGATGGCGGCGGATCAGGAAGACCAGGGGCGTCGAGAGCACGAAGACGATTGCGGTCAAACGGAAGATGTAGTTGTACGCGATCATCGTCGACTGTTGCGCGACCATCTGTGTGAGAACTCCGACCGAATACCCGTGACTCTGCGTCACGCCGCCGGCTAAATTGTTCCAGGCGACGGCGCTCTGGTGCGTCAGCAGCGTCGTGAGGATCGCGATTCCGAGACTTCCGCCGAGCTGGCGCAACAGCGTGAAGACGCCGGTTGCGCCCGCCAGCTTCGGCACCGGCACGTCGCTCAACGAAATCGTGGT
>JAFAOZ010000169.1 GCA_019247395.1 Vulcanimicrobiota bacterium
CAGTCGGTCGAGATCGGCTATCGCGAAGGCGCGAGCTCGAGCCTGGATGTTGCCGACGCACGCCGCACCTACGCGCAAGCCTCCGCCGACGCGCTCGTTGCGGAGTATCAACACGCGCTTGCGGTTGCCATCGTCGAGGTGATCGTCCCGTGAAAAGAGCCGTGATGCTGATGGCGTTTGCATTGGCGGCCTGCGCGCACAAGGCTCCGCCGCCGGCGGCATCGCAACCGGGCGTTCCGGTCGCAATCGTTCGCGAAGGGAGCGTCGAGCAGACGGTGGCGCTTGCGGGACGCGTCGGTGCGCCCGCCGGCACTCAGACGAAGCTGTCGTTTTCGGTGCCCGGCACGATAGCAGCCGTGGACGTTCGACTGGGGCAGCACGTTTCGCAAGGTGAGACGCTCGCGCGACTCGACGACACGCCGTATTCGCTCGGAGCGCAACAAGCCGGTGCGGAAGCGCGCGCCGCCGCCGCCGGCGCAGCCTTGGCCGGCGTCGATCGCGTCTCGGTACGGCTTCAAGTGGATGAGGCGCAGCTCGCGCGCCAGGAGCGCCTCTATCACGCAGGCGTCGTCGCGTTACGCGACGTGCAGGCGGCGCAAGGGGCGGTCGCAGCGGATCGCGCGGAGGCCGCCGGCGCGCGCGAACAGCAGGCGCAGGCGCAGGCGCAGTCGCATGCGGCGAGCCTGCACGCACAGAGCGCGCAATACGACGTCTCGCGTACGTCGCTTCGCGCGCCGTTCGATGCAACCGTCGCGGGAATTTTCGCGCAGGCAGGCCAAACGGTGGATGCCTCAACGGCGGTCGTCGCGCTTGCCTCAAGTGCGCAGAACGGCGCAACGCTCGACGTACCGGTATCGCAGCTGGCGCGCGTGCAAGCCGGCGAGCCGGTGACGCTGCGAACGAGCGACGCACGCTGGAACGGCCGCATCAGCGGTATCGCAACGGCGGTCGATCCGGCGACGGGGTTAGCGGTTGCGAGCGTCGCCGGCGTGCCCGCGAACGTCGCGCCGGGAACACCGGTCGATGCGACCGTCGTTGTCGGCGTCGCACGCGGCGTGGTCGTGCCGCGCAGCGCCGTCGTCGAAGATCCTCAAACCGGCGCCGAGCTCGTCTTCGTGCGATCGGCCGGCGGTAAGTTCGAAGCGCGGCGCGTTACGATCGACGCGCGCGACGATCGGTTCGCGCGGGTGACGTCCGGCGTGCACATCGGCGAGCGCGTCGCGTCCTCGGGCGCGATCGATTTGCTGGCGCCTGCCGGCCAGCAACCGTAACCCGGCTCTAGCGCACGAGGCGGAGTGCGCGCTCCTTCGGCTCGACGTGCGACGCGGCGGCTCGCGCGTCGGCCGGCATGGCGGACTCCAGCTTGTGCGCCAAGATCTGCAAAACGCGCGGCCACACGTAGCGCTTCGCGGTCTCTTCACCGGCGGCGGTAATCGCATGCGCGAGGTCGTGATCTTCGATGAGCAGCTTTAAGTTTGCGGCGAGCTCGCGCGGGTTTGCCGTATCGCAGACGATCGCATTGGTGTAGGGCTCGGTGTAATCTTCGCCGGTCGAGCCGGTTACCGCGAGGCCGCCGACCGCCATAACTTCCAAACCAACGAGCCCAAACGGTTCCCGTCCGCTGTTGGCGAGAGCGGCCTCGGCCACGTGATAGAGCACGTGCAACGCCTCTTCGGGCAGAAAGCTGCGCACGTTCACGATCGAACCCGGCGCCGATGCAATGGCATCGAGCACGTCCTCGGGTTCGTGCGACGCGACGGTGAGATTTTCGACGTAGAGCCCACACTCCGCGGCGCGCTGCAGTACGGCCTCGCCGTACTCCTCGCGGCCGCCGCGCATGACGAGCGTTGCTTCGGGATGGAGCTTTACCAAATCGGCGAGCGCGTCAATCGCTTGCATCCAGCGCTTGTCGGGCTCGAAGCGCGCGACCTTGACGAAGAGCGGGCGCCGGTTCTCAAACTTCTTGAGCGCGCCGCGCACGAGCTTTTTATCGGCGCCGTCGAGCAGCCGCTCTGGAATGCCGTTGGGAATGACGAGCGATTCGACGCCGCGCGCAGCGAGCTCGAACTTCATGTACCGGCTGACGGTGGTGATTTGCGCGGCCTTTTCGAGCGCGATCCAATCGATTGTATCGAAGCCGTAGGTGTTATTGGCGTTCCAGGTGAGAATCGCGCGTTCGCGTAAATCGGCGGCACGCAGCGCCGCATCGAGCGCGATGAGCGCGGGCGCCGTTTGCCAGTCTTCGGCGATCACGAGCACGCGTTCGTGGTGCATAGCCGCTTGGGTAACGATCGTTTCGGTTACAAATGACGGAACGCTCGCTGCATAGTCGGCCATTTTCGCGTGCTCGCCGTCGTAGACGTTGGCGGGATGATACGCGGATATCCATTGGCACCAGCGCCGCAGCTCGAGATTCTCGCGCAGCGTTTCGCTCGGCGGGAGCGCAGGGTCGCCAATGAAGATCACGGTCGTGGCGAGTCCCATATCGGCCAGCGCGGCGCTCATCTCGGTTACCCGCGTGCCAAGGCCGCCGACCATAGAGTATGGATCCGGCCCTTCAAACGAGAGGATGACCGCGTTTCTCGCCAAGGCTAGCATCGGAAACGCCAGTTGGCACACGGCGGAAAAAACTCCCCCAAGTAGGGGTATACTTAGTATGATGAACGCTGCGAAAGGCGCCGTCACGGGAGGCGCGTCTCTCGTTTTCCTTATGCTTGCGCTGCCCGCCGTAGCGAGTACCCGCGAGCCGCCGCCGAACTATACGTTCAAGCTCGACGTCGTCATGGCAATGCGTCACTTCCCCTGGCTGCACTTCCACATGCAAGGCATCGGGGTGTACGAGCTTGGCGTCAGCTATACGGTGCACTTCACGTCGGTGCCGTGGTTTGTTCCGAAGAACCATAACGACGCCGATCTATCCATGATGGACCCGCTGATGTGGCCGAAGCACTATCTCTATCAGCAAACCGGGCAGCACGATGGCGACACGATCTTTGAACTCCATGCGATCGACGATCCGAAACTGCGCAGCGCCACGGTGACGCTGGGACCGGGCGGCCTTGCGCGTGACGTCAATGCGACCTACATTGACGGGACGACGATTGAGACTCAGGTAAGCAACAGTAGCGTGAACGGCTTCCTGCTGCCGGTAGCGATGACGGCCGATATCAACGAGCCGCACCTCGCCCTCTCCGCCACCGCCGACTTTAAGGACTACGCCTTTAACTCTGCGGCACGATCGAATACGATGTCGCAGTGAGCGAACTCGCACAACAAACCTGCGTGCCGTGCCGCGGCGGCGTGCCGCCGCTCGACGATGCCGCGATCGCGCCGCTGCTGGCGCAAATCGGGCAAGGCTGGCGCGTCGTCGAACGACCCGACGCAAAACGCGGCAGCGTCAAAATACTAACCTGCGCCTACAAGTTCGACGACTTCGCGGGGGCGATGGCCGCGGCCGCGCGCATCGGCGCCGTCGCCGAAGAGCAGCAGCACCACCCCGATTTGCACGTTTCCTGGGGAAAGCTTGTGGTCGATATTTGGACGCATAAAATCGGCGGTCTGACCGAGAGCGACTTTATTTTCGCCGCCAAGTGCGATGCCGTAGCGTAGAAAGAGGAGACCGGCTTTCACCGATCCCCTCCCCTCGCGCCACGGGCCTTGGCAGATCCGTGAGCGGCCTTAACATTACGACAACCCTCTGCCCATACTTCTTGCGGTTGAGCCACACTTGACTGTTAGGCGCTCCTAAGTGTAGATTTAGGCGTGCTTAAATTGCTGGTTGGGATCGCGCTCTTCGCCCACCAGTACGGCGTCACGTGCGCCAAGTGCCATTCGGTGATCCCGCATCTCAACGAATTCGGCACTGCCTTTATGGCAAACGGCGAGCGCTTTCCCCAGATCAGCTCGGGACCGGCTGTTCCGCTCGCGGTGAAAGTGAACGTGGTGGATTCGAGCGCGTATCAGGGCAACGGCCCCAACGGCCAAGGCTTGCCGAAACTGATCGTCGACGAAGTGGAGGCGTTCACGAGCGCGACGATCGGCAGCCGTGCAAACTTTTTCGTCGAGCAATATCTCGTTGACGGCGGTGAGCCAGGCCGTTTACGCGACGCGTGGGTCGCGGATCGCCTCAACCCGTGGGATTCACGAATACCGCTTGCGATTCAAGGCGGTCAGTTTACACTGCCGCTTCCGGTCGACCCCGAAACGTTTCGCGATACGTATCAAGAGTACGCTCCGTACGTGCAGCGCGTCGGCGCGAATCCGTTCGAGCTGTTCGATGCGCAACCGGGCGTGCGATTGAGCGCCGGAAATCCGTTGCGTGGATTCAACGTGCAGTTCTTCGGCGGCGCGGGCAGCGAATTGTATGCACAACAAGCGATGGGGGCGTTGACCTTGAGCTTTTTCCGCTACGGCGGTTCGCAACCGATCGGCACAACGTCGTTGGACCACTTCACGCGCACGGGGTACGGCGTAACGTATGGTCAGTGGATGCGGTTTTCAAGCGAAGCGGTGCTCGTGCAAGGCTGGGATTCGAACTGCGGCATTCCGCCCTTCCCTTCGACGCCGCTCAGGGCAGGCTCGCTCAGGGCAGGGCCGGGCTGCGCCTCGAGCGGCGGCTTCGAACAGATTCGTTATGCGTTCGGCCGGCGGCTCTTTGCCGAGGCGCGATACGAGGGAACGAACGATCCGACCAACGGCTTTACGCGCGACGGCGTCGTCCTGCTCGGTTACGGGCCTACCGAGAACAGCCGCGTGACGATCGAAAACGTCATCGCGCATTCGCCGCGCACGAGCAATACGATGAACGCTCAGTTTACCATCGCGTATTAGCGCGATGAAGACGGTCGCTCTCGTTGCTCTGTCCGCGGCGCTGGCCGCCACCCCGCAGTTTCCGCGCGCAATCGATCCCGCGCGGTCGCACGCGAGCTTCAGCGTGCAGCACATCTGGGTGGAGCGCGTGACGGGCGTGGTGCCGATCCTCAGCGGTTCGGTGACGCTTGCGCAAGGATCTAAAATTCCGACCAGCGTGCAAGCGGTCCTCGATTCCACCAGCGTCCATAGCGGTGAGCCCGACCGCGACCGTTCGCTGGAATCGCCGGACTTTTTTGACTCGCAACGTTACCCACAATGGACCTTTGGGAGCACGCGAATCGTGCCGCGCGGGAATGACGCGTTCGAGATGGACGGCGACCTCACGATTCACGGCGTCACGCAGCTCGAACACGTGAACGTGACGATCGGCGGCACGGCTTCGGAACCCGTGTACCACGGGATGGCGACAATAGACCGCCACGCATTCGGGATGGCGACGACGCGGCTGGAACCCGCAATCGGCGCAAGGGTGGACGTGACGCTCGATATCGTGCTGAAGTAGCGCGTCGTTTGCTTGACCGCCGTCGCCGTTTTGCGCGCCTGCGCGGCGGGAATGCCATGGCCATGCAAATTGATACGACACTCTTGCCGGCTCGGGGAAACGACGCCGTGGAGATTCTCCTGAACGATCATCAAGTGATTAAGAGCCTACTGCGCGAGCTCACCGAAGCCGTGGGACCACGGCGCGAAGAAGTGCTCGAGCAGCTCAAGGGCGTGCTGACCATCCACAATGCGACCGAAGAGAATCTCGTCTATCCCGCGATCAACAAAGTTGCGGGCAGCAAGCTGGAAGCGCAACACCTCTATCACGAAACCGCCGAAGCCGATACGGCGCTCTTCGAGCTCGACTCCATGCTCAAGGAGCGCGACGAGAGCGAGTTCGGCACGAAGGCGGAGAAGTTCGCCGAAGCCGTACGGCATCACATCGAAGAGGAGGAGCAGAAAGCCTTCCCGCGACTGCAAGAGAACGCCGACGCGCGTCACTCCGAGATTCTCGCCGAGTCGGTAAAGACGTTCCGCAAGTCGTTACATTTTGAAACAAAATCGGTCGCCTAGCTCCGACCTTTCCTAAGCGAACGCCGCAGCGATCGCTCGATCGGCTCGCTGCGGCGGCGCTCCCATTTCTGCACGAAGCGCAGCGCAATCCGCTCCTGATGCGATAGAGCGGCGGCACGCGGCTTCGTCGTGGTGGCGACTTTGCCGTTGCGGCTGGGCAACGCACGCAAGCGCGTATACGTTTCGATCACCGCCGGATGCACGTAGGCTTTGCGGCAAACCGCCGGCGTGTTCCCCAGACGCGCGGCGACGCACGCCAAAGCCGCGGTAATGTTCTGCTTGACGTCGGACGGCTCGGCGGCCGGCGCCGCCAGAGCGGAAATGCATTCCACCGTGCCAATCCACGTACGAAAATCCTTAGCGGAAAAATCGTCGCCGGCGATCTCGCGAATATACGCGTTGACGTCGTCGGACTCAACGCGCGCGATCTCGCCGGTTTCGTCAATATATTCGAAGAGCTTCTCGCCGGGAAGATCGCGGCAGCGCTTGATGATGCGCGCAAGCCGCGCGTCGCGCAGCGTGATGAGACTCTCGCGGCCGGT
>JAFAOZ010000145.1 GCA_019247395.1 Vulcanimicrobiota bacterium
CAACTGTTGAGCGGTTCGAAGCGCTGCTGGCCAGAACCGGCACCGCCGCGCCCATCGTGAATGCGATAGGTACCGGCGCTATGCCAGGCCATACGAATGAAGAGCGGCCCGTAGTGACCGTAATCGGCAGGCCACCAATCCTGCGACGTGGTCATGAGCGCGAAGATGTCCTTCTTGACCGCATTGAGGTCCAAGCTCTTGAACTCACGCACGTAATCAAAATCGGGATCCATCGGATCGGCGAGCGCGGACGGCCGGTGCAGCACCGATAAATCCAGAAGCTCGGGGAACCAATCGATGTTGACTCGAGGCTTCAGCGGGACGTGTTTTACCGGACAGCCGCGGTCGGCAGCCGACAGTTCAGCAAGCGTGTTTTCCATGTTCGCGCTATTTCTCCGATCGGTGGAAAGATTAAGGCGTTTGCTTAACGAAACGCGTGAAAGTGACTTTCACTCTCAGTCGGCGCAATCCTGCCGAGCCGAAGCTTCCGAAGAACTACCGGCTGATCTACGACATCGTGGAGCAGAGCGGCCTCGGACGCCATCTTACGCCCGCCCAGATCTACACAAAAGCACTCAAGCGGCGGCCCGGTATCGGCTTCTCGACCGTCTATCGCGGCCTCGAACGCTTGCGCGATCTCGGTCTAGTGTCGGAGCTGCACGTTCCCGGCGCCGAAGCTGCGACGTACGAGCCGATCGGCCCGAAGCACGCGCACTTCCGCTGCCGCGACTGCGGCGCGATCGAGGACGTTCCTTACGCCGTTCCGTCACGCACGCTTAAGGCTCTCGCCGCCGAGCACGGCTTCACAATCGACAGCGAACGCGTCACGTTCGAAGGCCGCTGCGCGGATTGCGCGGTAACTTAAAGCCAAGGAGAGGGTGGGATTTGAACCCACGGAACCCGCAAAGGTTCAGCGGTTTTCAAGACCGCCGCATTCAACCACTCTGCCACCTCTCCAAGTTCTCGCAAAGCCTTATTCTACCGGAGTTTTTTCGTTATCCTCGTTTCTCACCGATTTACTGAACAACCGCCGATTTCTCACATTTTCTCACGGATTGCTCCCCGCGCGACGCCTCGACCAGGGAGTCGGCGAGCCTGTTTACGGCGTTCCGCGCCACGCCTTCCATGGTGTGGGCATAGGTCGAAAGCGTGATGAGCGGCGACGAATGGCCCAGCAGCTCCGACACCTCTTTCACCGATGTCCCTTGCTTGAGGCTAATCGACGCGAAGCCGTGCCGCACGTCGTGGAGCCGAAAGCCCTTCAGCCCGATTCGCTTGGCGATCGCGGCGAACTGCTTCGTCAGTGTATCCGGCGCCCACGGCGACCCGTCTTCGTTGCAAAACACCAGACCGTGATCCGCGTATGCGGACTCCAAGCGCCGACGATCCGCATTCTGCCGTTCCTTGTGCGTGCTGAGTGCTGCAAGTAGCGAATCGGCGATCGGCACGACGCGCACGTGCCCTGACTTTGGAGCCTTGAACCGAAGGCCGAACGCCTTCGTTTCTTCCAGCGATCGAGAGACCACGAGCCGTTTGCGCTCGAAGTCGATGTCTTGCCAACACAGCGCCAGTAGCTCTCCTCGCCGAACGCCCGTCACCGCGGCAAGCATGACGGGCACTTCCAGCCGCGTACCGTTCGCCGCGGCAAGCAGCATCCTGATGCTCTGCTCGTCGACGTAGAGCCGGCGAATCGACGCTCTTGGCGGCCGAACCGCTGACGCCGCATTGGATTTGACAACGTGCAGACTTCTTACGCCGAAGTTGAGCGCGGTGTGCAGCACGCGGTGGACGTGCAGGCAGGTCGTACCGCTCAGTCCCTGTTGCCGTAACGTTGTCTGCATCTCAGTGATATGGCGCGGGTTGAGTTTGCGAAGTGGGATCGTTCCCAAGTGCCGTATGAGCTGATTGCGAACGATCGACACGTATCGCTCGTGGGTCTTCGGCGAGATGGGCTGTGAGGCCGCGGTCGGGGCCGTATGGGCTAGCCACGACTGCAACAGCTGCTCGACGGTTGTGTTCGGCGCCTCGAACACGCACTGTTCTTCGATGTCGCGCAGCACTTGGCGCTCCTTGGTCTGCGCTTCGCTCTTGGAAACGCCGCCGAGCCGGATTTCCTTCTGTCGGCGTCGCTCGCCGCGGAGCCTTGGTAGGTCGACGGTGGTATACCACACCTTACCGATCTTATGGAGATAGCCTTTCATGAGTTCGCCTCCGGTGCATGGCCGAAGGCGGCGGTCTCGCCCGATAGTTCGCGCCGGCCGGCGAGTTCCTCCCGCAGCGCGCGCTTGGCGATACGGGTGCGGCGCTTACCAAGGTTCGCGGCCGGGATCAGGCCTAGACGAATTGCGCCGTAGACTGCATCAGGAGTGACGCGAAGCAGCTCTGCCGCCTCCTTTACCGTCAGCACGTCGGGAGCGTTCTCCCAAGTTAAATTGGGCCGTCGTACGTTTTGCATCGGAACACTTTCGAATCAGCGCTAGTCCAACGACACGCATTGTGTCCGCATTATAATGCGTACTTGAGTCGCGCGCGTGGTGTCGCACTAATTGTCGCGCTGATCGATCCGGACGTCAACTGCTCGTTGCAGTTGCGATCGCGCCATTGCAGGCCAGGATCTTGCTGAAAGAGTCTTACCGATCCATCGAAATCGATTCACGGCTCCGACGCAAAGCGCGCTCTTCTTGACGCGCGGCGAACTCGACGCCCCGCCGAAGTTCCCGCGGCAGCGCCTGGTACGGGCGATCCACGGCAGCCGCGAGCTTGTCGAAGCTTGCGCCCCATACCGCACCTTCGCATTCGAACTGCCCGAGGCCGGTTCGCCCCAACACCATCAACTGCTTTTCGACCTTCGGTATCTCGTCTCGCAGCACGGCCCTCGCTTCGCGCATCTGGGCTTCCAGACCGAGCGATGCAGCGACGTGATCGCGGTAGATATGCTCATCGCTTCGAATGCGTTGTTCAATTTGCTTGGCGTCGCCACTTTCGAACTCGCGCATCGCGTTGGCGAGCTCCGCCTCATAGCGCGAGTGTTGCTCGCCATGCAGCTTCGCCGCTTCCTTCTTGGCCGAATTTCGCGCAAACGCATTCCAGGATTGCTGCTCCTTGGTCAGCCGCGCGAGCAGCACGCGTTCGGCCGGCGTAAACTGCGTTGCCTCCCCGACGCGCGCTTGGATCTCGGCTCGCGCCAACGTAAGCGCCTGTTCGATCGTCGGCGGGCGCTTGATGCGAGGCAAGCCCGCTCGCTCGGCGCGAGCGCGCTCATAGCGAGCTTCATGTTCGGTGCGAATCACGTTCAAGCGCTCGCGAATCCGGTCGAGCGTTACCGGCTGCAATTTTGCCTCCGGGGTCCGCTCGCGCCGATCGCGCACTTGAGCCTCGAATCCGTCCAAAACTCGCTGCGCTCCCAGATCGCCTGCGCGAGCTCGCTGCGTCACGAACGATCGATAGTCCATCGGCTTCTCCTCCCGTATGAGCTTGCGTTCTGATGCCAGCACGATCTTCGTGGCCTCCCAGCGCACTCGAGCAGCGTCGTACTCGTGCGCTCGTCGCCGATTCGTGATCGTATCGATCGACCAGTACGCGAGTTGCCGGGCGACCGCGCCGCGCGCGGCCAGCCGCGCCACTGCGCGCAACAGCAGGCGCGCTTCGCGCCGCCGCTTGGCCTCGCACTGGCGCTGCACACGCTCGAGCTCCCATGCCGCCTCACGGCGCGCTTCCGTTGCCGCATGGCGCTC
>JAFAOZ010000144.1 GCA_019247395.1 Vulcanimicrobiota bacterium
TCACGTGTGGATTACCAAGAAACTCTTCCTGGCGACGCTTTTCGTCGTCGGCGCCTTACTGATGCGGCTGCGTGCGCGCCCGGTAACGGGCATAGCCGTGTTTCTAGCGGTCGCCTCCGCGATCTATCTCTTCGAACTCGCTCCGCCAGCGCCGCTGCTGGCAACGACCGTCGGAAGTTTTTCCGCAACCGATCTCGCCCAGCGCGCGTGGAGCGCGTACGTCGAGCAGTTGGGCGCCGCAAACGCGCTCTGGCTGCTCGTCAAACTTCCGACGTGGCTCGGACTGGCGTCATTGCTCGTTGCGTGCTGGGCCGCTTCGAAGCCCGAAATCCGAACGGCCCAAGCATGATGCAGGGCAACGCGCAGCGCCTCACGGTCGCAGTGCTGTTGTTGCTGCTCGGCATTGCAGCCTTGCGTGACCTGAGCCGGCTCGGCGCAGCAGCCCCTTGGCGCGGCATGGACGATCTCGCGGACTTCTACTGCGCCGGCGCGGCGCTCGACGACGGCAAGAGCCCCTATACCTACGAGCCGTTGCGTACCTGCGAGCATCGTGCGAATACCGGTGACAGCTTCCGCGCGCGCCTCTTTACCACCAATCCCGGCGTCGCAGCTCCGGCTCCGCAGCCGCCGTACGACTTTCTTCCGTTCATGGCGCTGGCAAAGCTGCCGTTCGGCGCCGCACGAATCGTTGCCGGAATCGCAATTCTGGTTGCCGTTGCGCTCTGCGTCGTGGTGCTCGCCGCATTGCTTCTGCCGTGGGACGCGATCGCCGCAGCGCTGGCGCTCTCGACGGCCTATGCATCGCTCAATACGGGACAGATCGTCCCCTTTGCATTGCTCGCGCTTGCGGCCGCCGGCCTTGCGCTGGCCCGGCGACGGGAGGCACTCGCCGGAATCTTTGCAGCGCTCGTTGCGATCGAGCCGACGGTCGGCCTTCCCGTCATCGCCGCCGTCCTACTCTTCGTGCCACGTTCGCGCATTGCAGTCGCGGCAACGCTCGTGGTGCTCTTTTTGGCTTCGCTGCTGCTCGTCGGCCCGGTTGGATTCGTATCCTACTTGACGTCGGTCTTGCCGGCACACGCCGCGAGCGAGCTGCATTTTCCGTATCAATACAGTCTGACGTACGCCGCGGCATTCTTCGGCCTCGGTTTAGGTGCAGCGCGAGCCGTAGGTCTTTTCGCCTACGTGGTGCTCGCCGTAACCGGCTTGGTCCTCGCGCGGCGAACGAGCGGGATTCTGCAACGGCCCGAGCTTCTCGTCTTCGTGCCGGCACTCTGTGCCGTCTTCGGCGGGACGTTCGTGCATGCCGAGGAGCTCTGTTTTGCGTTGCCGGCGCTGCTGGTTTTCGCAACCGTGTTACGCGGACGGCAGCGCGAGACCGCCGTGCTCGCACTCTGCACGCTCTCGATTCCGTGGATCCTGGTCTGGGGCGAAAAGCAGCTGTTTCTCGCGAGCCTCTTCGTCTGCGCCGTCATTTTGCTGCGCTTGCGCGTGGGTCTTCGCCTCACCGCAAGCGCGCTTTGTGCATTCGCTGCAATCATCTATCTTTTCGAACTCCATCCGCCGCATTTGCCCGCTCCGTTACGCTTGCCGCGCGTCTACGCGCCCAACGAGCTCGTTCAGAACGAGTGGAGCGCGTATACGCAAGGGCGGAGCACGCGCGACCTGCTCTGGCTTGCGATCAAGGTCCCATCGTGGGGCGCCCTAGCTGCCGGCGTTCTCCTCGCGCTCCGGGCCGGCAGACCGCGCGCAAAGGTCTAACTCCGACCGCTGCGATACTTTCTGAAATAGCCCGTCGCATATTGGCTCTTGCCGGTGCCGCCCTGATGCTTTCAAGCTGCGGCGGCGGCGCGTCCGGTTCGGCTCCGTTTCTCCCGCTTCCGCCGTCGCCTAAGGGAAAGTACGTCGATCATATCGTCATCTTGGTTCAGGAGAACCGGACATTCGACAACTTATTCGCGACGTTTCCGGGCGCGGACGGCACCCGCGTCGGTAAGACGCACGACGGCACGCGACGATTGCGCGAGGCGGATCTCTTTAGCCCGCTCAATCCACGAAACCGTTACGTCTTCTGGAAGACCGACTGTCATCGAACCGGGGACGGTCCCTGCCGGATGGACGGTTTCGACACCGTTCCGGTTGGCAATTCGCCCGGAACGTACGTTTACGAATACGTCAATCCGGCGCAGATCAAGCCGTATTGGGCCCTCGCGCAGCAGTACGTCTTAGCCGATCATTTCTTCCAACCCCAAGGCAGCGGCAGCTTTACCGCGCATCAAGATCTCATCCGCGGTGCAACCGACGTCGATCCGAATCACAGCATCATCGACTTGCCGACGAGCACGCCATGGGGCTGCGACGCCCCGAACGGAACGGTAACGTCGCTCATCACAAACAACAATCGTTACGAATTGAATCAAGGTCCGTTTCCGTGCTTATCCTATCGAACGCTGCGCGACTTGCTCGATGCGGGTTCGGTGTCGTGGCGCTATTACTCGCCCGACGTACGGCTTCCCAGCGGCGCCGTTTGGGCCGCGTTCGATGCGATTCACGCGGTCCGGTACGGATCCGAGTGGTCGACGAATCAAGTCTCACCCGAGAAGAAAATTTTTACCGAGATCCAACGCGGCACGCTTCCGGGTGTTTCATGGGTGATTCCCGACTACAACAACTCCGACCACGCCGGCCGGAGCGGAGACACGGGGCCATCCTGGGTGGCGCAAGTCGTCAACGCGATCGGCGAGAGCCCCGCCTGGGATAGAACGGCAATCGTCATTCTTTGGGACGATTGGGGCGGCTGGTACGATCACGTTCCGCCGCCGGGGCCGCAACGCGCGGGCGGCTTGGGTTTTCGCGTTCCGCTGATCGTCGTGTCGCCGTTCGCGAAAGACGGCTACGTCGCACACGCGCAGTACTCGTACGGCAGCATTTTGCGCTTCGTCGAGGATAACTGGGATTTGGGGCGTCTCGGTACGAGCGACCAAAGCGCCGCCGATTTCGTGCCGGATTTCTTCGACTTCAATCGGAAAGCGCGGCCATTCCAGCCGGTCACCACGCGCTACTCGCTCGAGTATTTTCTCCGTCAGCCGCCGTCGGGCAAGCCGGTCGACGACGACTAACTAGCCCGCAGCAACCGGCCGAGGCTTCTCGACCGCGGCGCGCATCTGAATCCACCCGCGAAAGTTCGCGTGGAAATTCTGATCGTCCGCGGGCGTTGCGACGTGTTCGAAGGGGCTCAGATGCCGGTCGCTTCGCAATCGCTCGTACAACTCGAGGTCCTTGTCGATTTCACGCTTGCCCTCGTGCGTGAGGTATGAGACGCGCGCACATCGCGCGGCCGATACCCGTTTGCGCGTCTCGACGTCCAAAGCAGCCTCGTCCGCTTGCACCAGCGGCGTGTGCCACTCGCCCGGAGCCATCGGCCGCGGTTCGCTGGCATCCATCGCCGCGCGCATCCGTAACGCCGCCTCACGGATCTCCGGCTGCGCGTTGGGCGCGCAGCGCAGCTCGAAGAAGTTGCGCCACTCCGTGGAGCTCACGATCACCGTATGCCAGAGAAACGGCTCCAAAATCCGATTCAACTCTTGCTTGTGAACCTTGAGATCGAGCAGCGCCTTCGCATGGCGGACGGCATCGTCTCGCGCGCGCAGCCATTCGTGGAGCGCCGCAGTGGCCTCATCCTCGGAAAGTGTCTCGCTGGCAGACATGCCGGCTTTGTTGCGCCCCCATTCGAGCGGCACAACGGGGTCGTTTTCGACGCGCTGGATCAACTTCGAGGTCGGAACTGCACGCGAACTCGCGGAATTTCTTGAAAAAAGGCGGTGCGTATTCCACTCCGCCAAGACGAAACGCGGAAAGGTCACCTCGAGCGTGGTCAGCCGGACTCCGTTACGTGCAACGGAGTCCAGCAGTACGCGCGCGCTATACGCCACCGCGCGTCGGCTTACTTTGAGTTAACCGCGGTAGCGCAGAAATGCCGGAACGTCGATATCGTCCATGGATACGGGCGCTACGGCTTCGAGCCGCCCCGTATCGAAGGCTTGACCGCTCTGCGCGCTGCGATATCCGCGCCGTGAGCCGAAGCCGGCGGCGAGGACGGTCACGCGCACCTTGCCCGACATGGTCGGATCGATCGATGCACCGAAGATGATCTGTGCTTCCGAGTCGACCGCGCGGCTGATCATCTCTGCCGCCTCGTTGACTTCGTACATCGCCATGTCGGGGCCGCCGGTGATGTTGAAAATCACTCCGTGCGCGCCTTCGACGGTCGTCTCCAATAACGGCGATGCGATCGCTTTTTGCGCCGCGTCGGCCGCGCGATGCTCGCCGCTTCCTTCGCCGATGCCCATCATTGCCGAACCGGCGTCGCTCATGATCGTCTTCACGTCGGCGAAGTCCAAGTTGATGAGGCCCGGCTGCGTGATCAAATCACTGATGCCGGCGATGCCTTGCCGCAAGACGTCGTCGGCATACGAAAACGCCTCGTTGAGCGGCGTCTTCTTCTCGATAACTTGCAGGATCCGCTCGTTGGGAATCGTGATGAGCGTATCGACTTTCGATTCGAGTTCCGCGATGCCGTTCTCGGCGATCTGCATGCGCTTCTTGCCCTCGAACGCAAACGGTTTCGTTACGACTGCAATCGTCAACGCACCCGACTCGCGCGCAAGCTCGGCGATCACCGGCGAAGCGCCGGTTCCAGTGCCACCGCCCATGCCGGCCGTGATGAAGACCAAGTCCGAACCGTCGAGCACGAGCCCGAGATCTTCGCGCGACGCTTCCGCCGCCTCGCGCCCGAGCGTCGGATTCGCGCCTGCGCCGAGTCCGCGCGTCTGCCCGCCGCCGATGTGCACGCGATTCTCGGTCAGTGCGCCGCGCAGCGCCTGCACGTCGGAGTTGACCGCGAAAAAGTCGACGCCGTTCAAGCCGGCTTCGATCATGCGGTTCACCGCGTTGCAACCGCCGCCGCCGACGCCGACCACCTTGATCGTTGCCGCGTGCTCACCTTCGGGTATGGAACGTCGTCCCTCAGCCATTACTCCCGGTCCTCCGTCAACAGTTAGTGTATCAAATTAAGCCCACAGATCGGACAGCCACCGCTGCACGCGATGCAGCACCGCGCCGCTTCGGCGCCCGTTCCGCAACACGTCCTCGCGTTCGCCGTTCGAACCGAACAGCACGAGCCCTACGGCCGTTGCGTATTGCGGCGCCGCCATTGCGTCGGTCAACCCGCCAATCGTATTGGGCGTTCCCGTACGCACCGGTAAGCCAAAGACCTCCTCGGCGATTGCTTCGATGCCCGGGAGCTGAGCGCCGCCTCCCGTCAGCACGACTTCCCCAAGTACGACGTCGCGCGGCACGTTCTCGACGATCTTCTGTCTGGCCATCCGCAGCGTCTCGAGGACGCGCGGCACGACGATCTGACGCAGTTCGGCGGTCGTGTGCTCGCGGGTTGCTCGCCCGTCAAGCGTCCGGACGTCGAAACGCTCGTCACCGGTCGTCGCACCGAGCCGCTTCTTGACCTCTTCCGCTTCGGAGAGCGTCGTCTTGAGGCCGAGCGAGATATCGCTCGTGAGAACGTTGCCGCCGACGGGAATCGTCGCCGTGTAAATGGCGCTCCCCAATGAGTAAACCGCGATGTCGGTCGTGCCGCCGCCGATGTCCAGCAAAACGACGCCGACCTGCTTCTCCTCTTGCATCAATGTCGCGGCCGAACTGGCCAGTGGTTCGAAGACGATTCCGAGCGGCTCGAGTCCGGCACGCTGCACGCACTTGAGGACGTTGGTGATGAAGGTGCTGCTGCCGGTGACAATGTGCGTGTCGACCTCGAGGCGCCCTCCGGCCATGCCGATTGGATCGCTGACGCCTTCTTGACCGTCGACCGTGAAATAACGCGGCAGAGCGTGGATGATCTGCCGATCGCTCGGGAGATTGATGATCTTGCTTGCGTCGATGACACGCCGGACGTCGCCCGCCGAAACCTCGCGATCCTCGCCGGAAACGGCGACCACCGCGCGGTTGTTCGTGCTGCGAATGTGATCGCCGGTAATGCCGACAAAGACTTCATCGAAATGGGTGCCGGCCATGCGTTCGGCCCGCTCGGTCGCAGCTTCGATGGACTTGATCGTCTCATCCAGATCGACGACCACGCCTTTGCGCATGCCTAAGGACGGAGCTTCGCCGAACCCGACGATTTCGAGCCCGGCCGAACCGTTGACGGCGACGACCGTACATGTTTTGGTCGTTCCGATATCGAGCCCGCAAACGGTCCCGTGCTTCATCCCCGCTCCATCAGCCCGCGTCAAAGCGACGCGCCGCTCGCTACGATATATTGTGGTTAAAAGGCGCGATTCCTACTATTGCTAGCAGTCTGCGCGCGCGATTCGCAAGCCTTGGCGAGCGCTCGGGCAACTCCTTGAGGAGAACTAGCTAAAAGGTGTGGAGAGGCTGTGCATGGTATCCGCGGCCAAATCTTTCGCTGTTTGCGCTTTTTGATTTGGGAGTCTGCCTTGGTAAAGAGAACTTGCTCGCTGCTTGCCCTTTGGGCCGTTGCTTTTGTGCCGCTCGCCGCACACGCCGCCGTCGTCGCGGCGAATTCGATTCCGGACGGCACGTATACCGTCAAAGTCGTCAAGGTCGTCGATCCCAAACACGTCGACGTCGTCCTCGATAACGGACAGGAAGCAGTCTTGCCTGCGGGACGCGCAAATGTGGACTTCGGAAAACTGCAAGCCAACGACCAGATGAAGCTCTCCCTGATCGGCGGCAACGTGATGGTCTTTATGGACCTCACGAGCCACTAAGCAACACGTTTTCTCGTCAGCGATAAACCAGCACGGGCGCCGACGGCGCCCGCAGGTCGATTGCGGCGACTCGCCGGCGCTGCGTCACGATCTGCGATACGATCGCGTCGGCAAGCGTAAGCTTTTGCGCGAGATCGTTCTGACCGCCTAACATGAGCCGCAGGCCGCTATGCATCGTTACCACGAGCCCCCCGTAGCGGTCGAGCGCGAGTTGCGCCGGCATCATCTGACGCGACGCCATGGTTTCGTATGCAGCCCGCAGCGCGACCGCCGCAGAGGAGCGTAGGACCGCTCCAGGCGTCAGCGCAATCCCCGGCCCAATGTCAAGCACCGGAAGGGTGTTTTCGTCCTCCACGGGCTCGAGCACTCGTAGCGTTCGGTCGACGATCACCGCGTCGTAACCGCTGCGTACCACCGCAAAAGGCGCGCGTTCCGTCACCACAATCCGAATGGTCGCCGGAGGAATGCGCCGCACGTGCACCACGTCGATATACGGAATCGCCGCGACGCGTTGTGCGATCGCGCCGGTATTCTGCAGCCAAATCGTCAGATGCGGCGCGACGGCCGCCCGCGCGAGAATTTCTTGCCGGCTAACCCGGCTGTTCCCGCTCACCACAACGCGCTTCGGCTCGAACCCCGGGTAGACCGCCGCAAATGCAAGCGCACCGGCAAGGAGTGCGACGGCGAAGCCGATAGGCAGCCAAAACGGCCGAATTCGTGCGGCCGCGGTAGGCTTGCGCCGCTTCCGTTTCACGGCGACGACGACGCGAGAACAAAGCGTTCGATCGCTTCAACGACGCCGTCGTGCGCCAAGTCTCCGACAACCGCATCGGCGATGTCGCGTAATTCAGGTGGCGACGATCCCATCGCCACGCCAAAACCCGCCGCCTCCAGGAGCGGAGCGTCGTTCCACGAGTCTCCGATCGCCATCGTGCGCTCGATCCCAACGCCCAGACGCTGCGCGACGAATCGCAACGCGGCGCCCTTATCGACCGCCGGATCGAGGACTTCCACGAATTCCGGCAGGCTGCGCGTCACGTTCGCCCGCCTCCCGAGCGTTTGGGACAACGTTCGAGCGTACTCGGCCGCGACCGGAGCATCGGCGATTATGACCGCTTTGGTAGCCGGGCTGTATGCAAACGCTTCGCGCAGCGAAGGCACGATGACGGGTTGCGACATCGAGAGCGACGCATAGAGTTCCGAAAACCGATTGCGCGTCTCACAATAATATTCATCGTTACGGTAGAGCTGCAGATGCATACGGTCGCGCTCGGTGAGCGCAATCAACTCTCGCACGACGTCGTTGGGCACCGCCGCGTGCGAGAGGATTTCGTCGGTGCTCGGATCGATCACCGCAGCCCCTTGATAACAGATTATCGGGCCGTCCAGCTCGAGCTCGCGCGCAAACGGCACGGTCGCGCGATACATTCGCCCGGTCACCAAGCAGCCTTCCG
>JAFAOZ010000077.1 GCA_019247395.1 Vulcanimicrobiota bacterium
CCTCGATCGCTGGCGTGCTCACGCGACTTGACCGCCGTCGTAACGCAGCGTTCCGTCGGCTCGCCGGACACCTTCGGTCAAGGTATGCGGCTGCGGCGAACGGCCGCGCATGATATGACGCACATCCACGCCGTGCAAAAGCACGGCCGCGTCGGAGATTAACCGGCGATGGCAGCGCCACCATAGCGTCTCCGAACACATGACGGCCGTCTTGGCTTGCGGCAGCGAATCGACGAGGTGCGCCAGCGCGCTCAGGAACCGTTCCGTCTCCATGTAGTCGGCATATCCGCGGAACGACGGATTGCGCAGCGCGGTGTTGTTCGACGTCGGCCGCGGGGTGCGAAAGCCGCCCAAGTCGCGCTCCCAGACGTACTCGGCCTGCGCCTCGGCCGGGACCCACTCGGCCATCTTATCGCTCCAGACCCAAGGATGCGAGCGGCTCTTCGGTACGGTCCGTACGTCGACTACCCGGTCCAGGCCGGCGTGCTGAATCAGGGCGGCGATTTCGGCTTGCGAGAGCGTTCCGTGGCCGAACGTGAAAAGCTCCACATTATCTGTATATCCGCTGTGGGCCGCTTTCATACTCGGCAATCGAGTCGCGCCAGGCTTGCGGCACGGCGATGCTCACATTATGCACGAAGTCGAATGCGACCATGGCCGTAACGCCGTGGGCCGCGCGATGACCGTGCGTTTCGCTCCAGACCTCGTAGTAAAAGTCGAACGACTTCTTGCCGATGCGCGGAATCTTGCAGCCGATCGCGATTCGTTCGCGGTATTCGAGTTGCCGTTCATACGTGAAATTAATCGTCGCCTGAATCATGCCGTGGGCGCCGTTGATCGGCGTGCGCATGACCTGCGCGAAATACTCCGATCGCATCGTCTCCGTCCAGCGGATGTAGGCCACGTTGTTCACATGGCGCATCATGTCGACGTCGGCAAACGGAACGCTGAAGCGCGATACGAGCGGAAAGTCATCGAGCATGGGACGAGCAGTTCGACGGGCTTGCTCGGTCACGCTTGCAACCTGCGACATCCCGGCTGGACAGGGGAAGGGCCGGTAGCGTAAAATAGCCCGGTTCCCGAGGTCGCACGCGGGCGCGTAGCTCAGTGGGAGAGCATCCGCTTCACACGCGGGGGGTCGTTGGTTCAATCCCAACCGTGCCCACCATCGTGCGGCTAAAGGTCCGGAACCGGCGGACTGCCAATAGTGCTCGCCGGTCTGAGTGGTGATGGCGCTGTAGCTCAGTTGGTTAGAGCGCCGCCCTGTCACGGCGGAGGTCGAGGGTTCGAGCCCCTTCAGCGTCGCCATTTAGAAGAAGCCCCGGTGCGGATTGCATCGGGGCTTTTACTCTTCACATAAGAAACCAGGCGTCGACGTGCAACATTCTTGCGCGCAAGGGGGTGCTTGGGGTGAGTGAAGCTCCCGTCACGCGGTACGCAAAAAGCGGGGACGTTAACATTGCCTATCAAGTCGTCGGAGACGGCGCCTTCGACCTCGTTTTCGTGCCCGGCTGGGTATCGAACATTGAGTACTCGTGGGAAGAGCCGCGACTCGCCGGCTTTTTCAGAAGACTCGCGTCTTTCAGTCGCCTTATTCTTTTTGACAAGCGCGGAACTGGGCTCTCAGATCGGGTTCCGAGCAAAGAGTTGCCGACCCTCGAGCAACGTATGGACGACGTGCGAGCGGTACTCGATGCGATCGGATCGCAACGAGCGGCACTCTTCGGTGTCAGTGAAGGTGCGGGGCTGAGCATTCTATTTGCAGCAACCTATCCGCAGCGAACGATCGCTTTGGCCATCTATGGCGGTTTCGCAAAGCGCCTGTGGGCGCCCGATTATCCCTGGGCGCCGACGCTAGAGCAGCGACAAGCGTGGATTGACTCGCTGGAATCGGGCTGGGGCGGCGTAGCAGACATGGCGACGATTGCGCCGAGTCGTGTTGAAGATACGCACTTCGCGCAATGGTTCGCGACATATCTGCGCCGCAGCGCCAGTCCCAGCGCGGCCATCGCGCTCGCGCAAATGAACACATACGTTGACGTTCGCGCCATTCTACCGGCAGTTCACGTTCCGACCCTGGTGCTGCATCG
>JAFAOZ010000151.1 GCA_019247395.1 Vulcanimicrobiota bacterium
CAAGCTCAGCATGACAGAGGCGTGGTACGCAAGACTGGACTCGAACTATCGGTTGTTTCCGATTGTCGTCGAACCCGGATGAATGTTGACGCAGGCTGAAAGACAGGGCCTTACTTCACCTTCGTGTTGATCGTCCCAGGGCCGTTACCGTTCTGTGCGTTCCAGACGTTGACCGTCAGGTTATCGCCCTTGTTTAGGACCCAACCGCTCTCCCCGTAGCCGCCGGTGAAACCGGTGATGACGATCTTCTTGTTACTCCAGCTCGTAACGTCAAGGGTCACCGTATCGTCTTGCGAGCTGTTATCGAGCCCGGCGCTCCAACCGCCGGTCGTATCCAAAATCTGGAGATATGCGGAGTCGCCGTTGTACGGCGCCATTGTGCCGAAGCCGCTGCCGGAAATAACGATCTTCTGATATTGCTTCGCTTCGATCTTGCTGATCTTTGTGATCTTCGGCCCCGAGGCGTTGGGCTGGCTGCTCGTACCGAGCGGGGTGCTGGGCGACGGAATCGATCCCAGACCCTGCGAGCAGCCCGAAATCACGAGAACGCTAATCAGTATAGAGGCGTAGCGCACAAGGAGCACCTTTCCGCCGCGACGATAAAAAGGGCCGCGGCAACACATCGCCTAGCTTCGTTCCACAGGCTCAAGATGGACACATTTCCTCGTGCGCAAGACTGGACTCGAACTATCCGTTGTTCCCGATTGTTGGCGCGCTAGAAAAGTAGCTCCGAAGAGCACCCCTCGTATGCATTTCAGAAAAGCGAAGAGTTGCCGAGTTAAAAACTCGGACTCAACACGTCCTTCGACTTCGCGCCTGCGGCGCTGCGCTCAGGATGACACCGGGGGTGGTGCGCAAGACTGGACTCGAACCAGCACGAGATTGCTCCCGCTAGCCCCTCAAGCTAGTGCGTCTACCAATTCCGCCACTTGCGCACGGAGGGCTGGACCTTTTTCGGCTACGGGCGGTTCGGGACCGCTTGGCCGCCGGCCCTGCAGTAAGATAGCCAACGCTACTTCTAGAAGGTTAGGGCTTGGAGGTACGGACTATGACCAAGTATCTCTTCCTCCCCGGCGTGATCGTCGCGTTCGTCTTTGGAACGCTCGCCGGGCACCTGTTCAGCCCCCGCGCCGCCGCGGCCGCGAGCACGAATCCGACACAGGGCTGGACGCTGCACATCGACGCTCAAAAGCATTTCGGCGACGCGCATCCCGGCGAGATCGCGCACCATTGGTGCAAACCGGTCTCCGGCGGCCTGACCGAATGCCAAATCTACGATGGCGACTCCGCCGACGCTCGGCTCGTCGCCGTCGAGACCATCGTTGCGCCGGCGACGTACAAGTCATTCCCGCCCGACGAACAGGCCTATTGGCACTGGCACAAGGTCGAGATTCCGAAAGTCAACGCGACGTTGCCCGACATGTCCCCCGCAGAGGCCGCGAAAACCGTCGCCGCAATGACCGACACTTACGGAAAGGTCTGGGTGCTGTGGGATCCGATGACCAACAGCAACCCGGTCGGCACGCCGACGATTACGATCTTGAAGTAGCGCTCTTACCCCATGTTGGGATCGAGCGCGTCGCGCAGGCCGTCGCCGATGTAGTTAATGGCGAGCACGGTGACCAAAATGCACAGACCGGGAAAGACCGCGGCCCACCAGGCGATCTCGAGATTGCTCTGCGCGTCGGAGAGCATGTTCCCCCACGATGCGGTCGGCGGCTGAATTCCCAGGCCGAGGAACGAGAGCGTCGATTCGACGATGATAACGTTCGCGACGTCCAGCGTCGCCTGCACTACGATCGGCGCGACCGCGTTGGGAAGCAGATGGCGAAAGATGATTCGGCCGTCGCTGTTGCCGACCGCTCGCGCGGCCTCCGCAAATTCGCGCTCGCGCAAACTTAAGAAAACTGCACGCACGAGTCGCGCTACCGTGGGCCACGAAAGTGCCCCGATGATCAAGACGATCACCCCGAAACTGAGCGCAGCATGCGTCGAGCTCGCCGCGACGATCGCCGTGAGCACGAGCAACAACGGCAGCAGCGGGATCGAAAGAAAGACGTCCGTAACGCGCATCAGCGCGTAATCCACCCAGCCGCCGTAGTAGCCGGCAATCGCGCCGAGAACCGTTCCGATCAGCACCTCCATGATGACGGCAAAGAGCCCGACCGCCAGTGAAATACGCGCGCCGAAGAGCAGACGCGAGAGGAGATCGCGGCCGACGTCGTCGGTTCCGAGCGGATGTCCGCCGCAGATCGCCGAGTCTTGGAAGCAGGGCGGCAACGGCGTACCCTGCCAGTGAACGTTGTCAATCGCATTAGGGTCAAACGGCGCAAGCTGCTTGGCAAGGGCGGCCGCGACGACCATCAACGCGAGCACCACCAAACCGGCAACGGCGAGTTTATGCCGGCGCAGCCGCGTCCAAAAGGTGACCTTGGAGAAATGGACCTCTTCTTCGAGGAGCGCCGTGCCTGCCGGAACCGATGGTGCCGTCACGATACGCCCGCTCTAGTCGTACTTCACGCGCGGATCGAGCCACGCGTAAACGACGTCGGCTAACAGATTCGAAAAGACGACGAGGAATGCGATCAAAATCAAATATCCCATCAGCAGCGCGAGATCGCTCTGATTGAGCGCGGTGATGAAGAGCCGTCCCATTCCCGGCCACGCAAAGATCGTCTCGGTGATGATTGCGCCACCGATGAGGCCCGGCAGCGATAATGCGATGATCGTGACCACGGGAATCAGCGCGTTTTTGAGGCCATGCTTAAAGAGAATCGTCCGGAAAGCGAGCCCTTTGGCTGCCGCGGTTCGCATGTAATCGGTGCCGAGCACTTCGAGCAGCGACGAACGCATGAACCGGCTGAACGTGGCCAAGCCGAGCAGCGAAAGCACGGTCGCGGGCAAGATGAGATGAACGAGCCGATCGCCGAAATCGAACGTGTCGCTGCCCGAAAGACCGGCCGAGGGAAGCTGGATCAAGTACCCCCCCGGGAGCGGAATGCCGTGCACCGCGAACGCGAGTTGCATCATCAGCGCGAACCAGAAGACCGGCATCGATTGCCCGAAGAAGGCTAACGTCGTAATGAAATAATCGACGAACGAATAGCGGTAGACCGCCGAAATCATGCCGGCGGCGACCCCGAGCCCGATCGAGAGCACCAGCGACGCTCCCATGAGCTCCAACGTTGCGGGCAGCCGTTCGATGAGCGCCTGAAAAACCGGCTCCGAGTTGCTCGTCGAGTATCCCATATCGCCGACCAGAATGTGCCCGAGCCATTTTAGATACTGAATCGGCACCGGCTGGTCCATGCCGAGATTATGTTTGAGCCGCGCGATGTCGGCGGCGGTGATATGCGGATTCTGCAAATAGGGCGCGAGCGGTCCGCCCGGCATGTTGTACAGGATGGCGTAGAGGATCACCGAGATAGCCAGAAGCAGCGGTATCGCTTGAAGCGTCCGGCGTACGACGTAAGTGAACAATGTGGGCGCCGTTATTGGACGTTAAACGGCCGCTCTCCCCGCATCGGGCAGCGGCAAGCCCAGAATCTTTCGCGCTTGGTCGGGTGTAGCGACCGAACGGCCCGCCTCGGCCGCAATGCGAGCGACCCGCGCCACCAGTTCTTCGTTGCGCGCCAAACGGCCGCGACTATAGTGAAGATTATCCTCCAAGCCGACGCGCACGTGGCCGCCCATCGCGATTGCGGTCATCGCCATCGCCAGCTGCTGGCGGCCAATTCCCGCGACCGACCACGTACAGCCCTCCGGAAGGTGGTCGACGAGGTCGGCCAAGTTCGAAACGGTTGCCTCTAAGCCGCCCGGAACGCCGAGCACCAAATCGACGTGCTGCGGGAAGCTCAGCAGCCGCTCGCGCGCGAGCTTGCGTGCGTTGGCGATGTGACCCTTGTCGAAAATTTCGAGTTCCGGCCGGACGCCGAATTCATTCATCTTCTTCAGCAGCGTGCGCATGATCGGAAAGCTGTTTTCGAATATCTCCTCGCCGAAGTTGACGCTGCCGCAGGTCAGCGTTGCCATCTCCGGGCGCAGCTCCAGCACGCCCGCGCGCTCTTGCGGCGTCATGCCGATCGCGCCGCCGGTCGAGAATTGAACGATCAGATCGCCGTTTTCGCGAATTGCGTCGTACGCTTCGCGGAAACGCTCGACGCTATGCGTATTCGTGCCGTCGTCGTTGCGGCAGTGTACGTGAATGATCGACGCGCCCGCTTCGCGGATCGCGCGCGCGGTTTCGCCCAGCAGCGCCGGCGTATACGGCAGATACGGCGTCTGGTCGGGTCGCACTTCGGCGCCGACCGGTGCGCAGGTAATGATAAGGGGATTCATCTCGCTAACGACTCATACGCGGCCGCGACGAACGCTTCATCCATGCCGAGCAAAGCGGTTAGCGCGATGGCATCGGCGCGCGGCTCTTCGTCGCCGCGCACTTCGGCAATCGTGTAGTCCATGGCGCCCGCCAGGGCCCCAAGCGCTTCACCGATCTCCCGGGTCGGCGGCGTCTCCGGAATGCCGCGCAACCCGCGCACCGCGAAATGCCGGACACCCGCAGC
>JAFAOZ010000154.1 GCA_019247395.1 Vulcanimicrobiota bacterium
GCTGGCATTGCTGAAATTCGCCGAGGTCTACGCCGCCGAGCGGATCGAAAAGCTCGTGCGCAGCGCCGTCGCAAATGCCGGCAACAATCACGATATGAATGCCGACGAGCTCTACATCGCGCGGATTACCGTCGATGGCGGGCCCGGCGGCCGTTTCACCAAACGGCTCGATCCACGCGCGCAAGGCCGCGCGGCCTTTAAGCGCAAGCGGCTCTCGCACGTCACCGTCATCGTCAGCGAAGGCGCGCCGCGCAAACCGCGCCGCAAGCTCGCCGGTGCATCGGTGCAAGCCGCGCGTGCACCGCGCCGCGCCGCTGCGACGGAGAGCGCATCGAAATCTCGCCGCAAGAAGAGTGCGCCCCGTAAACGGGCGGCAAAGCCGGCGGCCACCGCATCTGGGACGGAAGCGTAAATGGGGCAGAAGATTCATCCCGTCGGCATGCGCTTGGGTATCACGCGCACTTGGGATAGCCGCTGGTTCGAGAAGAAGCATTACGTCGATTGGCTGCACGAGGACGTTGCGATTCGCAAGTCGTTCAATCGCTGGATGCGTTCGGCCGCGATCAGCAAGATCGAGATCGAGCGTCGCGCCAACCAAGCGCGCGTGATCGTCAACACGGCGAAGCCGGGCATCATCATCGGAAAGCGCGGCGTCGGCATCGACGACATTCGTAAGAATCTCGAGCAGCTGACCGGTAAGAACGTCGCCGTCAACGTCATGGAGATCCAGCACCCCGAGCTCGACGCGCGCCTCGTCGCTCAGAACATCGTCGATCAGCTCGAGAAGCGAATCGCTTTCCGGCGCGCGATGAAGCAAGCGATCATGCGTACGATGCGCGCCGGCGCGCGCGGCATCAAGGTGCAAGTATCGGGACGGCTTGGCGGCGCCGAAATCGCGCGTACCGAACACAACGCCGACGGCAAAGTCCCGCTGCATACGTTGCGTGCCGACATCGATTACGCGCAGGTTGAAGCCTTTACGACCTTCGGCCGCATCGGTGTGAAAGTTTGGGTTTACCGTGGCGAGGTATTGCCGGATCAACCGCGCAGCGATGGCGCGCTCGCACGGGGCGGCGAACGTCGCGACCGGCGTGAGCGCGGCGGACGCGGCCGCCGCGAACAGCGCGCACCTATGACCGCCCCACAGGGAGCATTCGAGCCGGCACCGCAACCCGCGGTCGAACCGGCACCGCAACCCGCGGTCGAACCGGCACCGCCGGTTGTCCAGCCGGTAGCGCAAGAACCGGTCGTTCCGGCCGAACCGGAGGTTGCGCAGTAATGCTGACTCCAAAACGCGTCAAGTGGCGCAAAGTGCAGCGGGGCCGCATGTCGGGCGCCGCGACTCGCGGGAACAACCTCAGCTTCGGCGATTACGGTCTTCAGGCCATGGAGCCGTGCTGGATGTCGAACCGGCAGATCGAAGCCGCGCGTATCGCGATGACGCGCTATATCAAGCGTGGCGGCAAGGTTTGGATCAAAGTCTTTCCCGACAAGCCGGTTACGAAGAAGCCGGCCGAAGTACGGATGGGTTCCGGTAAAGGGAATCCGGAACTTTGGGTCGCGGTCGTTCGGCCGGGTCGCGTCCTATTCGAGCTTTCCGGCGTCGCGCCGTCGGTTGCGCGCGAAGCGCTGCGCCGCGCCGCGGCAAAGTTGCCGATCGGGACCAAGATCGTCGCTCGCGAGGAGGCTTAGCATGGCTAAGAAAGACTTTGAATCTCTGCGAGAGTTGACCGTCCAGGAGTTGCAGCAAAAGGCACGCGACGTAAAGTCGGAGCTCTTCAACCTCCGCTTCGCTCTGCGCACGGGTCATTTAACCGACTTCAGCAAGATCCGCGCGATGCGCCGTTCGTACGCGCAGATTCAGACCATTATCAGCGAGAAGCGTATTGCCGAGGGAGAGCATGGAGCAGCCTAATACTGCCTCGGAGCAAAAGATGGCTCGAGGGACCCGCCGCGTTAAGCAGGGGCGAGTGGCGTCAAATAAGATGGAGAAGACGATCGTCGTCGTCGCCGAGTCGCGCGTCGCGCATTCGGCCTACGGCAAAATCGTTCGTAAGTCCACGCGCTTCAAGGCCCACGACGAGCGCAACGAAGCCAACGTCGGCGACGTCGTTCGCATCATGGAGTGCCGCCCGCTCTCACGCGAGAAGCGGTGGAGGCTCGTCGAAATCGTCGAGCGCGCGAAGTGATTCAACAAGAGACGCGGCTGAAGGTTGCCGACAATAGCGGCGCGCGCGAGCTGCTGGTGATTCATATCAGCGGCGGTGGGAGACACGTATACGCTCACGTAGGCGACGTGGTCGTCGGAACGGTGAAGAGCGCGATTCCGGGCGCGGCCGTCAAAAAAGGTCAGGTCGTCAAGGCGGTCGTCGTGCGCACGAGCGCGCCGATCAAGCGCGGCGACGGCTCGGTCGTTCGATGCGATGACAATGCCTGCGTCATCATCAAGGGCGAAAAAGATAACCTCGATCCGCGCGGGACGCGCGTCTTCGGACCGGTCATGCGCGAGCTGCGCGAGCGCGGCTTTCTGAAGATCGCGTCGCTCGCGCCCGAGGTGCTATAGGTTTTATGAAAGCAACGATTCTCAAGGGCGACCAAGTGATGGTACGACGCGGCAAAGAGCGCGGCAAACGCGGCACGGTGAAGGCCGTGCATGGCGCGAGCGCGACGGTTGAGGGCGTCAACGTCGTAAAGCGCCATAGCAAGCAGGGCAGCAAATCGGCGAATATGGGCGGCTCGATGCAGACCGGCGGGATCTTCGAAAAGGAGGCCGCGCTGCCGATTGGCGCGCTGCAGTACGTCTGCGAGAAGTGCAAGCTGCCGACGCGGTTGCGTCGCGGCCGCACGGCCGACGGCGTAACACACCGCATCTGCGCGCGTTGCGGCGAACCGGCGCGCGACTCGGCGAAGGGCGCGTAGAGGTCGTCATGGCGGAACGTTTGAGAGAAATCTACGAGCAGCGGATTCGTCCGCAGCTGCAGGAGCGCTTCGGTTACGCGAACGTCAATCAGATCCCGCGACTCGAAAAGGTCGTGGTTAACATGAGCGTCGGCGAAGCGATCGTCAATCCCAAGGCGCTGGACGCCGCGGTGAGCGAGCTCGCCGCGATTACCGGCCAGCGGCCGATCGTAACGAAGGCCAAGAAGTCGATCGCCGCCTTCAAGTTGCGCGAGGGCACGAATATCGGCGCCAAAGTAACGCTGCGGGGCGATCGAATGTACGTGTTCATCGACAAGCTTTTCAACGTGGTCCTTCCTCGTATTCGCGACTTCCGCGGTCTGCCGTCGAAATCGTTCGACGGACGCGGGAACTACAATTTGGGCCTGCGCGAGCAGCTCGTCTTTCCGGAGATCAACTTCGACAAAGTCGATAAGACGCGCGGTATGGACGTCACGATCGTCACGACGGCGAAAACCGATGAAGAAGCGTCGGAGTTTCTCGTCGCGATGGGTCTGCCGCTGCAGAAAGGCCGCGGCTAGGGAGCCTATGGCAAAGACTAGTTTGATCATGAAATCGAAGCGCGCACCGAAGTTTTCGGTTCGCGGGCACAATCGCTGCCGCGTTTGCGGACGGCCGCGCGGCTATCTGCGCAAATTCGCAATGTGCCGTATCTGTTTTCGGGAGAACGCCCATGCGGGCGTTGTTCCCGGCGTGACCAAGGCGTCGTGGTGAGGGGACAGGAGGTTCTCATATGTCAGTAACCGACCCGATCGCCGATATGCTCACGCGCATCCGCAACGCGAACACGGCGAATCACAAGAGCGTGGACGTGCCCGCTTCGCGCGTGAAGTACGCGATCGCGCAGATTTTGCGCGATGAGGGCTTCATCGAGGCGTTCGAGCGAATCGACGGCGGCTCGCAGGGCACGATTCGCATACAACTCCGCTACGGCCCGGAGAAGGAGAAGATCATCACCGGCTTGCGCCGCATTTCGCGGCCGGGTCTGCGCGTGTACACGCGCAAGACCGAGATTCCGCGCGTGCTCGGAGGGCTCGGCTTGGTGATCATCTCGACGCCGCAAGGCATCATGTCGGGCAAGCGCGCGAAAAAGCAAGGCGTGGGGGGCGAGGTTCTCGCCTACGTATGGTAAGCGATGTCGCGAATAGGTAAGCTTCCGGTTACGGTTCCATCGGGCGTCGACGTCAAGCTCGGCGATGGTGAGCTCACGGTTAAGGGGCCCAAAGGCGAGCTGCACGGGCGCATTCTTTCCAACGTCGTCGAGGTAAAACTCGATGACGGCAAGGTGGTCGTTTCTCGTAAGGGCGACGCGAAGGTACATCGCAGCGCGCACGGGTTGACGCGTACGCTCATCGCCAACATGGTCGAGGGCGTCAGCAAAGGTTTTCGCAAGAGCTTGGAGATTCAGGGCGTCGGCTATCGCGTTGCGAAGTCCGGGGAGAAGCTCAATCTCAGTCTCGGCTTTTCGCATCCAGTCGTCTTCGAGGCGCCCAAGGGCGTCGC
>JAFAOZ010000164.1 GCA_019247395.1 Vulcanimicrobiota bacterium
GGCTGACCGAAATTCGCAGGATAGGACCCAAAGCAACCCGGATCATTGGTGAGCATGTTGTTCTGCGCGGCCGGATTCGAATACGTCGTGTTGAAGCGGCACGTGGGGTAGACCGCGGGCCAAAACGGCAAAAACGTCGTGACGTACGACGGCCAGTAGCCGTACGGAATCGTGTCTATCAGGCTCGCGCCGTTAAATTGGTCGAAGTACCGGTAGTCTTGGTTCGTTCCGCTGATGCCGATATAATACGAGAACATGCGGTCGGGGCTCGCCCCGCCGGCTTCGATCCGAGCGTCGTGATAAAACGTCGGCGTTCCGGCTGCCAGACCGCCGATTGCGTAGCCGGGGAAGGTTCCCGTCTTGATGACCTGATTGATGAAGCCGGCAAGGCCAGTCGCGTTCGAGTCGGCTTCGCCGCCGCCGGTGTAGATCTGAAGCTCTTGCTGACCGAGGGTAGTCGCAGAGTTGCCGGGATAGTTGTCGAACGACCGGTTCACCGGCACGCCGACATATTCGTAGCCGATCTGATCGTAGTATCCGCCGCGAATGTACACCGTTTGGTTCACGCCGATGTGGTTGGGGGGCACGTACGCGCCGGGCATCGCGGCAATCGCCGAGTACGCGTTGTTCAAGCCGCCGCCGCCGCCCAACGTCGCCGCGGCATTCGTTAAGCTGGGATTGACCGAATAGACATCGGTACCCGTGCCGGGCCGCACCGGACTGAGCGCCGAGCGCGTCGTCACGTGCGCGATTTCCTTGAGGCTCTTCGGCAGCGAGATCGATACGATTTGCGACTGATCGGCGAACACGGCAATGCCGGCGATCGAGACCGGCTCGTAGCCGGCGCGCTCGGCCGAAATCGTGTACGTGTCGGGCGCCAGCGATAAGAACGTGAAACGCCCAGCCGAATCGGCCGTTACGCGCGCCACTTGAGAGGGGCTCACCGCGCTCACTTGCGCGCCGGCGATGGGCGCCCGAGTCGTCGCGTCGACGACGACCCCGCTGATCGTTCCGGTCGTCGCGGCATCGCTCGTGCGCGCGAAGCAGATCAGTGAGGCGCAGACAAGCAGCGTGCAGATGGCTCGTACGGCTATCGAATGTCTCAACGCAACCTCCGAAGTAGTAACAGCCGGTTGCTTTTTGAACGCGGGCGACCTGGTCCTGTGACGGCCTGCGTCGCTAGACGGCTGTTACTTCGGTACGATCAGTTGGCCGTTGCAGCCCGCGCTCTTGACGTCGCTCGCGATGCCGGGGCTCCCACCGCTAGCACCCGGGAGCGTAAACACGATGCCTTCTAGTTTCTTGTAGTACTGGTTGCGCGTCCAGAGAACGTGCGGCCAGACGACGTTCGATAGATCGAAAAACACGACGAACTGACCGTTCGACGGAAATGCAAAGCGAAGAAACGGCCGTTGGCAGGGCTTCACCAGCGTCAAGGTTTTGCGGATCACCGAGGCTTGGCCGGGCGTTAGCGGTCGTTTATGGAAAGAACGGTACGCTTGCGCAGCATAGTTGGGCCAGGCATGCGCCGGTGGCGGCGCCGGGGTCGCCAACCCGAAACCTTTCATATAGGCGCTCTGATCCGTTGAGCCGCGATGGCAGGCAGTCAGGAGTGCCGCCATTGCAAAAATTATGCCGAAGCATCTTTTCATTCAGGCTGGTTTCCGTTTAGTGCTAGTTGCCGAAAGCGGCGCGTAACGATTCTTTGAACGAGCCGGTCGTCTTCATGACCGCCGTGGGTTCGTATCCGCAGTGGGCCATACAATTTTCGCACGACTCGTGCTTGCCGCGCCCGTACTTTGACCAATCCGTTTCGTCAAGCAGCTCTTTGTAGGTGCGTGCGTACCCCTCTTTGCTCATGAGATAGCAGGGACGCTGCCAACCGAAGACGGTGTAGCATGGAATGCCCCAAGGCGTGCACTCGAAATCGACCTTGCCTTCGAGGAAGTCGAGATAGAGCGGGCTATGGTTGAGGCGCCACTTCTTGCGCTTGCCGCCGGCAAAGACGCTGCTAAAAATCTCGCGGGTGCGCTTGACGCCGAGAAAGTGCTCTTGATCGGGGGCTTTCTCGTACGCGTAGGCCGGCGAGATCTGCATCATGTCGACCTTGAGGTCGTCGTTAAGGTAGTCCAGCACTTCGCGGACCGCCTCGGGGCCGTCCTGATCGAAGAACGTCGTATTCGTGAAGACGCGGAAGCCGCGCGACTTCGCCTCCTTGATCGCCTCAATCGCCTTGTCAAAGACCCCGTCGCGGCAGACCGACTGATCGTGGCGCTCGCGCATGCCGTCGAGATGGATCATCCAAACAAAATAAATCGACGGCTTGAAGAGATGGATCTTCTTCTTGAGCAGCAGTGCGTTCGTGCAGAGAAAGACGAACTTCTTGCGCTTGACCAGCTCTTCTACGATTTGCGGCATTTGCTCGTGCACCAGCGGCTCACCGCCCGCAATCGACACCATCGGCGCGCCGCACTCTTCGACGGCGGCGATGCACTCGTCGACGCTCAGGCGCCGGCGCAGAATATCGTCCGGATGCTGAATCTTGCCGCAGCCGGCGCACGCCAAGTTGCATTGAAGCAGCGGCTCGAGCTCGAGCACGAGCGGGTATTTTTTCTCGCCGCGGAGCCGCTTGCCGGCTATGTACTTGGCAACGGCGATTTTCTGTTGAAGAGGCATGGTCATGGAGTGATGGGTTCCTTTGGGGTGCCGGCGGGTGCGTCCTTCGACGCGCGGAGTCCCTCTTTGCTCAGTTTAGCGTCCATGGCGAGGGCCATTGCCGGAAAGAGATGGCGATACAGATGGTAATTGATGTAGAAGTCGCGAGGAAACCCGGTTCCGGTGCATTCGGGCTCGTCCCAGGTTCCATCGGCGCGTTGACGGTCGCATAGGTAGGCAAGACCCCGTTTCACCGCATGGTGTTGCGGCCGGCCCGCAAGTTGGAGCGCAAGCACGGCCCAGGCCGTTTGCGATGCCGTGCTCGCACCAACGCCCGCGAACGATTCGTCGGCGTACGAATGACACGTCTCGCCCCAGCCTCCGTCGGGATTTTGCACAGAGACGAGCCACGCCGCCGCGCGCTCGGTCATGTCGGCGCCCGTGCCCAGCGCCGTAAGCGCCGAGATGACGCACCACGTTCCGTAGATATGATTGACGCCCCACCGGCCGTACCACGAGCCCCAAGGCTTTTGCGTCGCGCGGAGATACTCCAAACCGCGCCGGACGTAGCGATTGTTCGTGCCGTAGCCGAACGCCGCAAGCATTTCGAGCACGTGTGCGGTAACGTCTTCGGTTGGCGGATCGATCATTGCGCCGAAATCCGAAAACGGCATCTTATAGATCAGATCCCGCGTGTTGTCACGATCGAACGCCGCCCAGGCGCCGTTGCGCGAATCCATCGCGAGCGTCCATCGCCGCGCGCGCTCGGCGGCCGAGGCTACCGCGGTGCGATCGCCTCCCTCCAGCAGAGCCAGCACGACGATCGTCGTGTCGTCAATGTCCGGATACGCATCGTTGTCGAACTCGAACGCCCAGCCGTTACCGCGCTTCTCGTCGCACTTCATGCGCCAGTCGCCGGGTGCGTCGTCGGGAATCTGTTCGCGCATCATCCAATCCACCGCGCGGCGCATCGCCGGGTGCGAAGCGTCGAAGCCCGCCAGCGCGAGCACGCGCACCGCCCAGGCGGTATCCCAAACCGGCGACATGCAGGCTAAGAAGCGCCAACCCTGTGCGTCGTCGATCGTGAAACGTTTCATGCCTTCGATGCCTTTGCGCATCACCGGATGGTCCAGCCCGTACCCCATTAAATCCAGTGCGATCAGCGAATACACCCATGGCGGCTGAATGCCGCCCCAGCTTCCGTCGGCCTCTTGCCGCTCGATAACCCATTGCGCGATACGCCGCTGGGCTTCGTCGCGACGCGGCTGGCGCGGAAGACGCTCGTAGAGCTTGAGCAACCTCTCCGCGTAGAGCAGCCAGTGGCGCCGCCCTTTGACCTTGCGCATCTCGCGCTGCGTTCCCGGCGCGACGATCTCGCTGACGTCGACCCCGAGTTCGCGCACCGGTTTTTTTGACAGAACGATCGTCAGCGGTGCGACGGTTCCGCGCGCCCAGCAGGCAAAGTCGTACAAATTGAACGGCATCCATAGCGGAAAGAAGACGATCTCCGGCGGCACGGATGGGACGCCCGACCACGGATAGATGCCGAAGAGCGCGAGCCAAATCTTCGTGAAGACGCGCGCGTTCACGACGCCGCCTTGCTTCAGAATAACCTCAAGCGCTTTACGCATCTCGGGCCGCTGGGGATCGACGCCGAGCACTTTGAGCGCGACGTAGGCTTCAATCGTCGTGCTAAGGTCTGCCGGCCCGTCGTAGTAGAGCGCCCACGATCCGTCGCTGCGCTGATGATGCAGCATATGGGCGATTGCGCCGCTGCGGAAGTCGTCGTGCGGCAGACCCAAGAAGCGAAAGAGCAAGACGTACTCCGCCGTCATCGTGACGTTCGTCTCGAGTTCGCCGGACCACCAGCCTTCCGTCGATTGCTCCTGCAAGAGCCAGCCGATGGCGCGGTGCAAAGCGCGCTCGGTCTGCGCGTGCTCAACCGCGGGGAGCGCTCCCGGAAAGACGCTCGTCGCAGAATGCGGCGCGCTCTCGCGCGGAACCGCTCGTTGCTCCGCCTCCATGCTCTGCTCCTGCTCCTCCACTTTTTCGGGAGAGCAAGCTTTGAAGCGGCCATCCGTGGCCGGCCCGAAAAAGTTGGAGGTCTCGC
>JAFAOZ010000233.1 GCA_019247395.1 Vulcanimicrobiota bacterium
CCATCGGCCAGACAACGGGCGGGAGCCGCATACTGTGACTGGTTTCCGATTAGCCGCCGATCTCGGAGAAGGCACGCATACGCGACGCCGCCTCTCCGAGCCGGAGGTGATGGCGCTCGGGCTTGATCAGCATTGCCGAGCGGAAGATCTCGGCGAGTTGCTCGACGGTTGCGCCGTTGCGAAGCGGCGAGCGAAGGTCGAGCGCGTGATCGCCGAAAAGGCAGAGGCGCAGCCGCCCGTCCGCCGTCAGCCGCACGCGGTTGCAGCGCTCGCAATAATCGTGCGAAAGCGGGGTGATGACGCCGATTGCGCCGCGCGCGCCGGCGAACGCATAGTACCGCGCGGGACCGTTCCCCGCCGGACCGAGGACGGGATGCAACTCGCCGTTTGCGGCTATGCGCTGGAGCATCTCACCGGCGGAGACGTAGGCATCGCGCTGCAGCCCCAGATTCTCGTGCACCGGCATGAGCTCGATGAAGCGCACGAAGATCGGGCGCGTGCGCGTGAGCTCCGCGAAGGCCGCGAGTTCGTCGTCGTTTTTACCGCGCATGACCACGCAGTTAATTTTGATCGGAGTCAATCCCGCGGCAACCGCCGCGTCGATCGCGCGCAGTACGACGTCCAACCCCGGGCGCCGGGCAATATCCACGAAGCGATCGTTGCGCAGTGTGTCGAGCGACAGATTGATCCGCCGCAGACCGGCAGCGACGAGTTCGGGAAGCTGCTCCTCCAGGAGCAATCCGTTGGTAGAGAGCGCGATGTCGTCGATTCCGGGAGTTGCCGCGATCGCAGCGACGAGCCGGCTCAGGTCGCGCCTGACCAGCGGCTCGCCACCGGTGAGGCGCACCGTTCGAACGCCTACCGACGACGCTGCCGCAACGATCGTCGCGATCTCTTCATACGTGAGAATTTCATCCCGGCGCAGCCATGGCAACCCGCCCTCCGGCATGCAATAAATGCAGCGCAGATTGCACTTGTCGGTAACCGACACGCGCAAATAGGTAATCGGCCGATTGAAGCCGTCGACGAGCGAGATCGCCTTCATTGGTCCTCGAAGAGCGAATCGGAGAGCGCCGGATTGATCTTGTAATGTTCGAGCGACGACGTAATGTCGCCGGTATACCCAGGCTCCTGGACGTGCCCCGTTTGCGATACGACGAGAGGCCGGCCATCGACGGTTGCGTAATGGTTGGTCATCTCGGCATACCCGCCGTTGGCGTAGTTCCAGCGCATCGAACTTACGGTCGCGCTCTTGTCGTCAACGGTCGCGTCGATCGAATCGACGTTTCCGTGCTTGCGCGGCACGAGTTTGAGGTGCGCGATCTTGCCGTCGTCGGAGAGCAGCGTGACGGTGTTGAGCTGCTGCCACTGCGAGGGACTCTCGATGTGCGCGTAGAGCCGGTCGAACTGCTGCGCAACCAGCGGCACGCCGCCGGTGAAGACGACTTTCGTCTTGTCGGGCTCTTTGTAGTAATACGTGCCGGTGAGGTCGGCGCTCAGAAACGGAAACGAGCGCATCACGACGTGCGCGTTGAGCTGCGCGCTCAACGAATGCACGTCTGCGTTGACGGCCTGCATGCGGGAGAGCAGTGCGGCGGCGGTTGCGGCGGCGAGCAGGATCATGCGAACGCCTCGAGCGCTGCTCGGATCTCGTCGCGGACGCCGGCGTCATCCTCGGCGCCCTGACGGCGCTGCAGCGCCGTAACGGCGCCCGGCGAACCGATGCGCCCGAGCGCCCATGCCGCGTGACCACGCACCATTGGATGGGGATCGCGTTCCATAGTCGAGGTCAGTGCGGCGACTGCGGAACGGTCGAGCGCGTTGCCGAGCGCGACGGCGGCATTGCGGCGCAGCACCGCCGCTCCACGCCAGCCCATCGCCGTCTTTTGATAACGGCGCTTGAACGTGCCGCTACGCAATCCGAGCAGTTCGAGCAGCGCGGGACGCGCCGAATCGGGGTCGATGGGAGCCCATTCCGAGCCCCCGCCGCGCGAGGCACGCGCGGTCGGCGGACAGACCAGTTGGCAGATGTCGCAACCCCACACCCAATCGCCGATGAGCGGACGCATCGCCGGCGGTATTCCATCCGTACGTTGCGTGAGATCTGAGATACAGCGATTGGCATCGATCGTATAATCGCCGCGCAAAGCACCGGTTGGACATGCGTCGACGCAGAGTTTACAACTTCCGCAACTCTTGTGCAGCGGCGGGTCGGGCGGCAGATCGATCGTGGTGACGATTTCCCCCAAAAAGGCGAACGATCCCAGATCCGGTGCGATCAAGTTGGTGTGCTTTCCGATCCATCCGAGGCCGGCGCGTGCGGCGAAGGCGCGCTCCGCGAGCGGCCGCGTATCGCAGGCAACCGCGGTGACCGGCGAGCCGGCCGCGTCGTCGATCTCCGCCGCGACCTCGTGCAGCAGCCTGTTTAGCCGGCGGTGATAATCGTTCGACCACGCATAGTTCGAGACGCGGCCGCGCAACGGCGTGCGATCCTCCCGCGCCGGGATTGCATACGGAACGGCAACACAGATCACGCTTCGCGCACCGCGCAGTAAGGCGGCGGGATCGGCAGCACGGCGTGCATAGGAGCTGTCGTATCGCCACGTCGCGAAGTCGCCGCGGCGGAAGGCGGCCTCCATGCGCGCACGAGACGCCTCGTCGGCGCGCGCGGACGTGACGCGTACCGCCCCGGCGCCGCGGGCGATCGCGCCCCCGATCGCGCGCTGCTTGATACGGACGGCCTCTTTAGCGGTCACAGCGTCGCCAAGGCTCCGCGTTCGCCGCGCGGAAAGGCCGCGTCCATCGCCGCGATCTCCTGCCCATCCAGCTCGAGCTCTCCTGCACCTGCATTCTCTTCGACGTGTTCCACACGGGCGGCTTTCGGAATCGTGAACAAGGCCGGATCGCGCGTCAAGAATGCAAGCGCTACCTGTGCGACCGTCGCCGCGTGCTTTCGTACGATCCTCTCGAGAACTTCGCGGCTCCGCGCGGCTTTGCGCAGATACGCGCCGCGGC
>JAFAOZ010000097.1 GCA_019247395.1 Vulcanimicrobiota bacterium
GTTTTTCGTTGTCAATCCGAGCAACCCGCCCTCGTATGCCATCCAGCGCTCGACGCTGGAACGAATCGCAAAGCTCGTTAAGGAGCAGCGCAAAGACCTCATCATCATCACCGACGACGTGTACGGCACCTTTGTTAACGGCTTTGAGTCGCTGATGAAGTACGCCCCCCGCAACACAATCACCGTGTATTCGTACTCGAAATACTTCGGCTGCACCGGATGGCGGCTGGGCGTCATTGCGATTCACGAGGACAACGTCTTCGAGGAGATGATCGCCGCGTTGCCCGGTGCCGAACGAGATCGGCTGCGCAAGCGGTACGGGCCGCTGACGCTCACGCCCGACAGCATTAAATTCATCGATCGTCTCGTCGCCGACAGCCGTCAAGTCGCCCTCAACCACACCGCGGGGCTCTCGATGCCGCAGCAAGTGATGATGACGTTCTTCTCGCTCTTCGCGCTGACCGATGCGAAGAACGCCTACCGCGATCTGACGCGGCGTATCTGTCAAAACCGCTTAGAGCTGCTGTGGAAGGGCCTCGGCATACCGTTGGTTGCCGATAGCAATCGCTGCGGCTATTATTCGACGCTGGACCTCATGAAATGGGCCGAGATTACGTACGGGGCCGACTTCATGAAGTTCCTCGAGAGGAACTACCATCCGCTGCAGATCGTCTTCGCGCTCGCGACGTTCCACTCGATCGTGCTGCTCAACGGCAGCGGTTTCGGTGCGCCCGACTGGTCCGTCCGCGTTTCGCTGGCGAATTTGCCGGACTCCGCATACGAAGAGATCGGCAGCGACTTGGTCGACGTCGCTCAATCGGCGGTCACGCGGTGGAAGAGTCAGGGATGAAGGCGCGCGCGGCGGCCTTCGTTTTGGCGACGCTCGTCGCGCCTGTCGGCTGCGGCCACGGCAACGAGGCGAACGAAGCCAACGTTCAGGCGCCGCCGCCCAGCGTCGTCGTGCAAACGGTACGCCGGGAGAGGGTGCCGATCTCCGAGGACTTTGAAGGAACGTTCGGGGCGATCGAGAGCGTGCAAGTGCGCGCTCGCGTTGAAGGCACGCTCGAGAGCGCGCCGTTCAAAGAAGGCGACCTCGTTCGCAGGGGCGACCTGATCTTTCGCATCCAGGACAATGAGTACGTTGCTGCGCTGCGCTCGGCGCAAGCGCAGCTTGCGCAGGCGCGCGGCAACACCGTCGCGCGCCAAGCGGCGCTGACGCGAGCGAACCTGACCGTTGCCCGGAACCGTCCGCTCGCCGCAGATCAAGCGATTCCTCAAAAAGATCTCGACAATGCGATTCAAAACGAAGAAATCGCCAAGGGAGACGTGCTCGTCGCGCGAGCGCAAATCGCTTCGGCGGAAGCGGCAATCGATAACGCGCAAATCAACGTCGGTTACACAACGGTCTACGCTCCAGTGACGGGTTTGATCGGCTTCCTCAACTACGACGTCGGCAACGTCGTCGGCGGCCCCGGAAACGACGTGCTCGATACCATCACGGCGATCGATCCGATCAAGGTAACCTTTGCCCTCGACGAGCCGACGTATTTGGCCTTGTCGCGAAATCGCAGCGATCCGAACGTTCAAGCACTGCGCGATCAAGATCTGCAAATCGTCTTGGCAAACGACAAGGTTTACGCGTATTCCGGCAAGATCTACGCGTTCAGCCCGACCGTCGACCCGAAGACGGGCACGATCACGGTCGAAGCGCACGTTCCAAACCCGGACGGCTTGCTTCGCCCCGGCGGCTTTGCGCGCGTTCGGGTCATTGTCGAAAACCGGCCCGATGCGTTGCTGGTGCCCCAAACCGCTATTACAAAATCGCAGGGCGTCGATACGGTCTACGTCGTCGATTCGAAGAACGAAGCGGTGCTGCGCTCCGTGACGCTCGGCCCGCAATACCGGCAATCCTTCGTGGTAGAGTCCGGGCTCAATGCGGGCGATCGTGTCATCGTCGAAGGAACGCAGAAGGTGCAGCCCGGCGTGAAGGTTGCGGTACAGAGCGGCTAGACGTGGCGCACTTCTTTATCACGCGCCCGATCTTCGCGATGGTGCTCTCCATCGTGATCCTTATTTTGGGCGGCGTCGCGATTCTCACGCTCCCGGTCGCGCAGTTTCCGCCGATCTCACCGCCGTTGATTCAGGTGCAGACGACGTACATCGGCGCCAGCGCCGCGGTCGTAGAGCAATCGGTGGCATCGGAGATCGAGAACGAAGTCGTCGGCGTCGACAACCTCATCTACATGCAGTCGACCAGCTCGTCGAGCGGCCAGTACACGCTCAACTGCACGTTCAAGGTCGGCGCGGACATTCAGAAGGCGCTGATCGACGTTCAGAATCGCGTTGCGCAGGCCACCGGAAGCCTTCCTGAGGCCGTCAATCGGTTCGGAATAACGGTGCAAAAGAAGTCGCCGCAGATTCTCATGGTCGTCGCGCTCTACTCCCCGACGAATTCGTACGATCGGCTTTTCTTGAGCAACTACACGACGCTCAATCTGATCAACCCGCTGCTCTCGGTGCCGGGAATCGGCGGTCAGAGCACGATCGGCGAGCAGAAGTACGCGATGCGCGCGTGGGTGCGGCCCGATCAGCTGGCAAAGCTGGGCCTGCAGGCGAGCGATCTTGCCGACGCCGTCAGCAAGCAGAACGTGTTGATTCCGACGGGTGCGGTCGGCGCGTTGCCCGCGCCCAAGAATAATCAGTTCCAGCTCTCGGTCAACGCGCAGGGCCGGCTGGTCGATCCCAAGCAATTCGGCGATATCACCGTCCGCTCCAATCCGGACGGCTCGATGCTGCGGCTGCGCGACGTTTCGCGATTGGAGCTGGGCGCGCAGCTCTATCAGACGCTCGGCGCGCTCAACGGCCGGCCCGCGACGCTCATCATTCTCTATCAAACGCCGGATGCCAATGCGCTGACGACCGCCAAGGCCGTTCGGAAGCGGATGGACGAACTCGCCAAGGCGTTTCCGCCGAGTCTCAAATATTCCGTCGCCTACGACAGCACGCTCTTCGTGAAAGACTCGATTAAGGACGTCATCAAGACCCTCTTCGAAGCGATCCTGCTCGTCATCATCGTCGTTTTCATTTTCTTGGGCAGCTTCAGGTCGTCGTTCATTCCGATGCTCGCGGTCCCGGTTTCACTCGTTGGAACCTTCATCGCATTCTTGCCGCTCGGGTTCAGCGTCAATACGTTGACGCTCTTCGGTTTGGTGTTGGCGATTGGAATTGTCGTCGACGATGCGATTGTCGTCGTGGAGGGCGCGGAGCATCATATCGAAGGGGGGATGGAGCCGCTTGCGGCGACCGAGAGGGCGATGAAGGAGCTCACCGCTCCGATTCTCGGCATCTCTCTCGTGCTAACGTCGGTATTCTTACCGTCGGCGTTTATCAGCGGCATCGTGGGGCAGCTCTACCGGCAGTTCGCTTTGACGATCACGATTTCGGTGAACCTCTCCGCAATCGTGGCATTAACCCTGACCCCGGCGCTGTGCGGGCTTATCTTACGCAAGCGCACGCCCTTGTGGGGCCCCTTCGGCTGGTTCATTGATAAGTTCAATGGGATATTCGGCGCCGTGACCACCGGGTACATGGGCCTTTTGCGCTGGCTGATGCGCCGCGTCATTTTAGTCGTAGCGCTGCTCGCAGTCTTCTATCTGCTCGTCGGTATGCTGGGCATGAAGCTGCCCGGCGGTTTCGTACCCGACGAAGATCAAGGTGTCGTTTACGCACTCGTT
>JAFAOZ010000212.1 GCA_019247395.1 Vulcanimicrobiota bacterium
GCCGAATTCTTAGCCGCGCGCGACGACGTCGCGCGAGTTTACTATCCCGGCCTGCCGAATCATCCGCAGCACGAGCTTGCGAAGCGCCAAATGAGCGGCTTCGGAGGGATGCTGTCGTTCGAGCTTACCGGCCCTCCGCAGCGTGCGCACAAGTTTGCCACGCAGTTGCGCTATTTTAGCCTTGCCGAAAGCTTGGGGGGCGTAGAATCGCTCATCTGTCATCCCGGGCGGATGACGCACGGCTCTATTCCGGTGGCACAGCGCGAGCAGCGCGGTATTACGGACGGCTTGTTGCGGCTCTCCGTCGGAATCGAAGATCCGCAGGATCTCGTAGCCGATCTGAGCGGCGCGCTCGAGGCTACGGCTGATAGTAGGGGTAGCGAACTGCCGTCACCTGTTTGAGCACCTCGCGAGCCTCGTCGGCCGAGGCATCGCCGATACGCGACGTTTCGGAGAGCACGATGCCGCGTTCGCCGTCGGCCCAAACGATCGCATACTCTTTGCGCGCATCGAATCCGGCTCCGTAGGCGACCTCAACGAAGTATGCCGGCATTCCGTTGAGCAAACTCATCGGCGTCTTGTTGCGAATGAGGATGCCGTCTCCCGAGCCGCCGCTATGCGTTTGACTCTCGAACTGCGCTTCCCATTGGTCCGGCGGCCCGCTATACGCCTCCATCGCGAGCGTAATCGTCCGTGCGTCTTCTTTGCCCGGGTTAATCACCCAGGCGGCAACCGGCTGCAAGTCCTGCGAGAGGGCATCAGGGGAACCCGTCTCACGGTTGAGCAGCACCGCCTTATCGGGTGCGGTGTAGGTCATGGCCGGATCGGTATAGACGTGCGGATCCGGCGCCGGCGTGGGCTGCGTTACTTGTGCGAGCAGAAAAATGAGTGCTGCGAGCATCATTCCTTGTCCAAGACTTCGGCGAGTGCGGGCATTGAAACTGCGTACCGGTATCCGACGTTGCGATGGTCGTCGTCGAATTCCTCGTGCCGAACCGGCAAGCCAAGCTGCCGGATTCGAGCCGCGACGACTCGCGCGCCGACATCCAAATTGTATTCGTCGCGTCGGCCGCAGTCCACGTAGCGCAGCCGTAATCGCGCCAGCTCGTCGCGGTGCGACGCGATACGCTCGGCGGGATCAAGCGCCAGCCATCGGGCGAAGACGTCATCGCGCAGCTCGCCGGTGGCACGATCGAAAGGGAGGTCCAGGTCGAAAGCCGTCGCGCTTCGCGGGGAGTAGGCCGCGGTGTATGCCAGCATCTCCATCGTGGTGTATTCGGCCGCGCTTCGCTTGTGCTTGCGCTCGAAGCTCTCCACGAAACCCTTCGCGTCAAAATCGTGCGCTTCGAGCATCCGATGGACCGTTGCGAACGCCGGAAAGTGTGCGTATCGAAAATATGAGTCACCGCTATGCGACGCAAACGCCGCGAAGATTCCGGGACGCTCCAAGACCAAATGCATCGCGCCGAAACCGCCCGACGACTTTCCGAGCACCGCCCGCCCGCCTTCGGCAGCAATTGTGCGATACTGCGCATCGACGTGCCCGACCACGTCGCGCACGGTATACGTCGCATAATCGCCGTTATGGATCGAATCGACGTACTGCGAACCGCCTAAGCGCGTGAAACCGTCAACGAGAACGACGAGCGCCTCGGGCATCTTCCGTTCGCGAATCAGGCGATCGGCCCACTGCAGCACGTTCGTCTCCCACGGCCGCGACGAGATCAACGCGGCGACGTCGCCGGTGTAACCGTGCAGCACGTACAGGGCGGGATAGCGCCGCGAGCCCTCTGGATCATACCCCTTCGGCAGATAGACGACGACGGGCCGCGTGGCGGGGTCGCCGAGCGGATTATTCGCGAGCGCATCGCTGTGCAGAAAATCGATGCGAATGTCGCCGTCGAGACCCATGATGCGCGCGAGCTCGGTGCGTTCAGGCATGGCCTCGAGCTTCTGCAGACGAAAGCGAGCCGCCTCGGAGGTGTTGCCCATTGTGTCATCCTGAGCGAAGCGATCCAACATTGTGTCATCCTGAGCGGAGCGATCCAACATTGTGTCATCCTGAGCGAAGCGAGTGAAACGAGCGGAGTCGAAGGACGAAGGGCGCCTGAGGCGCACCATTAGCTTGCGCGGCGCGATCTCGATTAACGTGATCACGATGATCGGCATCGGCCCGCTGGTGACGATACCGCTCGTCATCGCTGCATTGGCGGGGCCGCTTGCGCTTGTGGGGTGGATCGCCGGCGCCATCGTCGCGCTCTGCGACGGCATGGTGTGGGCCGAGCTTTCGTCGCAATATCCCGGCTCCGGTGGGACGTACGTGTACTTGCGCAACGCATTCGGGCCGGAGCGCCTCGGCAAGGCGCTAGCCTTTCTCTTCAATTGGCAATTCTTGCTCGCGGCGCCGTGCTTGCTGGCCAGCGGCTATATCGGCTTCACGAACTATGCAGCGTATTACTATCCGGCGCTCAGCACCAACGCCGTCTTGCACGATGCCGTCGCCGTGGGAATCGGAATCGTGACGATGCTCTTGCTCTATCGGCGAACGTCGAACGTGGCGGCCCTCGGCGCGCTCCTCGCCGTTGCCGCAGCGCTGACGATCGCTTTGGTTGCGCTAGCCGGGCTCTCGCACGCAAATTTTGCGCGAGCGTTCCATCTTGCAGCGCCGCTGCGCTTGAATGCCGGTTTCTTGGCGGGCTTCGGAACGGCGCTCTACATCACGCTCTACGACTATGCGGGCTACGCCGACGCCGCGCTGGTCGGCGACGAGGTGGAGCGCCCGCACCGCACCATTCCGCTTGCCATTCTGCTTTCGGTGCTGATCGTCGCGGTGCTCTACGTGCTGCTGCAGATCGGCGTCCTTGGCGCCGTGCCGTGGCAATCGTTGCTGGATGCGCACGGCGCGCCAACGGCCCAAGCGCAATACGTCGGCGCGTTCGTGGTCGAACGCGCGTGGGGCCGCACTGCCGCCGTCGCCGTTACCGGGCTGGTCCTTGTAACAGCGTTTGCGTCGCTTTATGGCAATCTGCTCGGGTTTTCGCGCATTCCGTTCGCCGCGGCCCGTGATGGAGCGTTCTTGCGCATGTTCGCCCGCCTTCACCCGCGCAAGGACATTCCGCACATTTCGTTGCTGGCAGTCGGCGCGCTCTCGCTGATCGCAGCGCTCTTTACGCTGGACCAAGTCATCGCATTTCTGACGGCCGGGATCGTGCTCATCCAAGGCATCGCACAGATCGCTGCACTCGCGGTGCTGCGCGTGCGCCGGATCGCCGCGCCGTTCCGGATGCCGCTCTATCCGCTGCCCGCATTGATCGCACTCGCCGGATGGGCGTGGGCTTTCGTTGCAACGGGGTCCGGCGCGATCGCGCTCGGGATCGGCTGGCTCGCAGCCGGCGCGATTCTCTATCTCGTCGTTGCGCGCATCGACCGC
>JAFAOZ010000196.1 GCA_019247395.1 Vulcanimicrobiota bacterium
GCAATCGCGCGCGCAAGCAGCGTCTTGCCCGTTCCGGGCGGGCCCAGCAGCAACACTCCTTTGGGGATGCGCGCGCCCAGCGACTGATATTTTTTCGGATACTTGAGAAAATCGACGATTTCCGCCAGCTCTTCTTTGGCTTCGTCAACGCCCGCGACGTCGGCAAACGTCACCTTGGGGCGGTTCTCCGAGAGCATCTTCGCGCGCGAACGCCCGAAGGAGAGCGCTTGGCTTCCACCGCTTTGAGCCTGCCGTAAGATAAAGAAGAGCAACAGTACCGTGATGGCCAGCGGTCCCAGCGTCATCAGGCTGGAGAGCAGCCCCGTATTGGATTGCTGATCGAAGCTGACCGCTCTACTATTTACCCGCTTATAGACTTCATCTACGAAGGTCTGATCGACGTTCGGAACCGAGACGGAGTATTTCGTGCCGTTCGAAAGATCGCCGACCGCATTGAGACCGGTGGCATGGAACGACTGGACCTGGCCTGCTTCGAGCTTCTGATAGAAAGCGCCGTAATCGAGCCGCGTCTCGCCTTCGCTTGGCTGAACGAAACGTTCAACGATGATGAAGACGGCAACAACCGCCAGAATAATGAGGACGATGGACCGAAGATGTTTGCTCAAGGTGTCTTTAGACCGTACTTGCCTTCCTTGAATTCGTTACTTCCTTAAGCCTCAAACCGCAACCTATACTCCAGACGTTGCGCTAGATGCTTGGTTAGCTGCCGAGCGCTCGACTGCCTTTTCAATCGCCGTCGCCCGACGTTCCACGCCTGGTAATACCCGTTATGGTGCCACCTTCGATTCTCAGAGCGACCCCAGCCTTCATATGAAAGGTCCCGGTGCGCCCGTTTTCGAGCGCACGCACCGCTTCCTCGACGTGCAGAAAGTCGATGTCGCGAAGCTCGGTTTCCTTGCGCAGCTCCTCGCGAACGGCCCCGCGCAGCCGGGCTCGCGGAGAGTCTTCACGTTCGGCGGCGGCGACGTCGGCCGCGCGGGCAACTGCCGCATCGAGTCCCGGGAAGAGCGGGCGCAAGGCCGCCAAGGCGTCACGAACGGCGTTGCGGCGGAGGGTCGTCTGCGAGTTTGACGGATCGACCGCGTACGGCAACGCGCGCGCGTGGCAGTACGCGCGCAAGCGCTCGGACGGAATCTTCAGGAGGGGCCGCGCGAGATCGATGGCGGTCGTCAAACTGCGACGGCCCTCCATACCTCGCAATCCCACCGGACCGGTACCGCGCAGAAGAGCCAGCAGCACCGTCTCACTCTGGTCTTCGGCGTGATGAGCCGTAACGACGGCGGAGCAGCCGGTTCGTTTCGCCATCTCGGCTAACGCGTCGTAACGAGCAACGCGCAGCGCTTCTTCGGTCGCGCCGCTTTCCTCCAAGACCGCAATCTGCAGCGGCAGCGCCAAGTCTGCTGCAAGCTGCAAAACGATGCACTCGTCCTGCCAAGCGGATGCGCGCGTGCCATGATTGACAAAGCCAAGATGAAGCGAGAACTGCCTGCGGGGCGCGACGCCGTGCATCGCCGCGGCAAGAGCGACGGAGTCGGGTCCGCCGCTGCACGCGATCAGCACGCGCTCGCCGCCAGCGACGACGTCGCTTCGCTCGAGCGTGCGTTCGACCTCGCGCTCGGGGTGCGCGCCGCGCACGCTAGCGGCGCACGTGGGCGGCGATCTCGCGCTCGACGTCGCGCTTCGCTGCGTCGGCTCGTTTATCCCAAAGCTTTTTGCCGCGAACGAGCGCCACTTGGATCTTCGCCTTCCCGCGCGTAAAGTACAAGCGCAGCGGCACCACGGTCAGTCCCTTTTCGGCAACGCGGCTCTGCATGCGAACGATCTCGGCTTTGTGCATGAGCAGTTTGCGCGGGCGCGTCGGTTCGGTATTTGAGAAACTTCCCTGCCGGTACGGCGGCACGTGCATGCCGAGCAGCCATGCTTCGCCGTCGCGAAAGCGTACGAATGCTTCACCCAAGCTGGCACCGCCGGCGCGAATGGCCTTGACTTCCGTGCCCGTCAGCGCCATGCCGGCTTCGACCGACTCGAGAATATGGTACTCGTGGCGCGCGCGCCGGTTATCGATCGTCGGAGCGTTACTCATTGATGAAAGGCTCGGCAAATGACGGATTGCGCCGATCGTTGGCGGCGTCGAGGCGGCCGCGCGAAA
>JAFAOZ010000197.1 GCA_019247395.1 Vulcanimicrobiota bacterium
GCGGCGAAGATCGTCGTCGGTCCCGGCACGAGTTTGCCGATCGTGTAGAACTGCGTAAATTGCTGTGACGTCACCCATCGGTAGCGTTCGACTGCATCCGCGTGCATCTGCGGAATAATCCCCTTCCCGCCGCCGAAGCCGAGCACCGAGAGCTGCGCAAATGTCCACAACAAATGAAGGACGGTTCCGACGGTGCTATGCATTTGGTCCCGCGCCTCTGGGCCGCACGTCGCGGCTCAAGTACTCGCGCGCGATTCCCGCGCCACCGAAGGCGACGAGGACCAGGAGCAGCGGCATCTTCAATAGCGAGACCGCAAGTGCCGTGATTGCCACGAGCAGAAGACGAATCCAATCGGCGCGCTCGTCCCAGCTCAAGTCCAGGGCATTAGCGATGGTCAGCCCGAGCGCTCCGGCCGCGCAGCCCCGCAGCGCGCCGTGCACGTAGGGGTTCGTCGAAAATTTAAAATAGAGCGCTCCCGCGATCAACACGATGATAAATGGCGGGATGCTCGCCCCGAGAAACGCCGCAACCGCGCCGGGAACGCCGCGCACGCGTTGACCGCAGTAGAGTGCCAGATTGAGAATGTTTGGCCCAGGGAGAACCTGCGCGATCTCTAGGCCGTCCATAAAGCGTTCGTGGTCCATCCACCCGCGATTGAGCACCTGTTGCCGAACGCTGGCTTTTTGTCCGCCGCCGAACGCCGTTGAGGAGATGGACGCAAAGGTTAGCGCGATTTCGGCGAGTCCAGGCCTCTTCGACTCAACTGACATCCGGCAACGGCCCGTCCACGACCGGCGACGTGTGTTTGCCCGAGAGGATATGAATGTGAACGTGTTCCGTGTGCTGGTACGGGGGCAGCACCCCCATGCGAATCGTGAACCCCTTCTCGTAAAGTCCCATGGCGAGCGCAACTTTCTGGATGCCGGCGATGAGACGGTGCCAGATGTGCGCGTCGCCCAGACCGAAATCGAGAATCGTCGGGACCCATTTTTTCGGGATGATGACGACGTGAATTTCCCACCACTCTTCTCTGCTTTGATCGATGTTGTGCCGGAATGCAAAAACGTCGTCGTCTTCGTACACAACCTCATCGGCTTTTGCCCGCGTGCCGTCTAAGCGTCCGCGAAACGTATGCTCGGGATCGGGTTTTTCCCACTGGCGTTGTTCGGGACCGCTGATCAGCTCCGAAATCCATGGCGTCATGAAGCGATTTTCTCTAAGCTGCGGGCAGGCGTCCTTTTGCTCGCGGTGAAGCGTGCGCGAAATGAGCGCCGACCATAAAAAGAAAATGCTCGCGCCGGCCGACGTGCTCGGCGCCGAGCCCGTCTGGCCGAAGGATCCGAGAGAGTGGGAGAAGATCGTCGGCGACAATGAGGTGGTTTACGAAGACCGCCACGTCGTCGTCTTTGCGGATCCCGTCGACGAAGAACATGAATCGGAGCGCGAGCCCGGTGAAGTGCGCGTCACGCTGCTTTCGAAAAAACCGGGCCGCGAGTCGCTCATGGACCTCGGCGTGGCGGACGAAACGCTGAATGCCGCGATCCTGCACGGCATACAGCAAGCCGCGTATCAATTGGGGTTAGAGAAAAAGGGGTTTGAGGTGCGGGCACACATCTATCCGCCGCTACAGCATCGCCCGGAGGTCACCTTTAAGATTCGCTCCGGGAAAGCGCCGAAAAAAAGCGCGACGTCGCTTTAACTTTCCGGCGGCTTCTTACCGAACGGCAGCGACGAGCGGAGTGCCGTTTCTTTCTCGGCCAGCTTCGCGAGCGACTGAACCACCACGATCGCCAAGATCGTGACGAGAACCGCGTAGACCAGCTCGGCGACGATTCCGCTTCCAGGCTTGAGGAACAATGCAATGAGGTCGGTGATGAGCTTGTTCCATGCTCCGGCGGCAATCAACCCGAAAGCTACCGTCGCGAGGCCGATCATCGTGCCGAGATACGTTGGCTTGATTTCCATTGCGTGCTCCTAACGAAAAAAATTAGCCGGCATTGCGCTGCGCGGCAGCAATGAGCGCAGCGCGCGAGCGCACGCCGAACGCGACCCGCACGCGCGCTGCGTGATTCTTAACCGTCTCGGGCGACAATCGGAGTGCCGCGGCGATTTCTTTGTCCGGCAAGCCTTGGCAGATCAGCCGGTAGACGCGACGTTGCGCGGGCGTCAGGCTTGCGGCGCGCGGATCGCTCACGCCGGAGGCCTTCTTCCGTATCTCGCCTGCCACCGAGCTCTCCGGGAAGCCTTGGACGGCATCGGCCGCAAGACGCAGCCAAGAGATCTCTTCGGTCACCGCATTGAGTCGCAGCGCGGCCGCAGCCGCCCGCCAGGCGTAGCCGATGGACGTGAAGATCGAATAACTGCTTTGCAATAGCTCGATCGCGGGGCCGCGCTCCCCCGATGCAGCGAACAGCGTACCGCGCGCATACGATTCCATTGCATGCAAGCGCCGATCGCGCGCAAGCGCGAGGTGGGGCGTCAAACTCACCGCAATGCTATCGTAAATTTCCAAGAGCCGCGTCGCGTCCTCGACGTCTCGATCCGCTGCAAGCTCGACCAGATTGAGAATCGCAACGCGCTCTTCGCCGGGCGATATCCACTCGATCTCCTTAGCGCAGGCGATGGCATGGCGCAGCAATGCGTTCGAGCTCGCGTCTTCCCGCGCCATACGCGCCAGATAGGCCTGGTCGGCATAACACGCGGTAACCCACATTCGCGACGGCGCGATGTCGCGCGCGGAGCAAGCGTAACGCAGCGCGATCTCGTGGGATCCCCGCAACGCGTAGGCCCATGCGAGACCGCGAAAGGTCAGGAAGCGTTCTCGTTCGAGGTCTTGCGTCCACGGAATCGACTGGGTCGCTGCAACCGCAAACTCAAACGACCCAGGCGAATCGATCTCGCGAACCAGATGGACGAGACAGCGTGTCGCCGTG
>JAFAOZ010000219.1 GCA_019247395.1 Vulcanimicrobiota bacterium
CGACGAGCAGCACGAGCTCCATGCCGGCCGCACCGGCGAGCATGTTATGCAGGAAGCGCTCGTGGCCCGGAACGTCCACGATTCCGCCTTCGACCCCGTCCTCGAAACGCAAGTGCGCGAATCCGAGGTCGAGCGTCATGCCGCGCAGCTGTTCCGCGATCAGGCGGTCGGGATTGGTTCCCGTAAGTGCGGCAATCAGCGCCGATTTTCCGTGATCGACGTGTCCGGCAGTGCCGATGATGTGCATTTACGCTGCCTTGCGCTTCGGCCTTATCCGGTACTCCTCGAGGATTTCGCCGGCTGCGCGCAGTCCCGACTCCGCGCCGCCTTCCATAAAGCCCTGATACGCAACCGAGGTATGCTCGCCCGCAAAATGCACCCGGCCTTGCGCGCGCGCTTCATGGCCGGCGATCGTGGTGCACTGCCCGACTAGCCAGCACGAGTAGCTCGCGAGAATGTTCGGATCGGCCTGCGCGTTTCCGAACGTCGCCTTGCCGTTCCACGTCGAGGCGACGCCGGGCCAAATGCGATCGAGCTGCGCGAAGAATCGCTGCGCGTGGCGCGCGACGGCCGGCGAATCGGCGATTTGCGCGTACGGCATCGGCGGCGTGTCGATCATCGCCGGATCGGCAGCGGTGAAGACCTCGATGAGACCGGCTTCGCCGGCTTGGCCGAGCGAGTAGTCGAGTGCGCTCTGCACCGGCAGCGTGGTCCAAATCTGGCCGTTCGCAGGCTGAGGCCAGGGGTGCGTTGCGCGCATCCAGGCGCGGCGATCGAACTGTAGATGCAACTTGGTGTGATAGCCGTAGCCGAGATTTTCGATCGCGTTAGTCTTCGCGGAGTCGAAATTGGCGCCCGAATAGTCGACGGCGCGCAGCGCAATAAACGGTATCGCGAGTACGACGCGATCGGCATAGACCGATTCCAAAACGCCGTCGCGGTCGAAGCGAAGCTCGTACGTGCCGCCCGGCCGCCGCCGAATCGCCAGCAGCCGGTAGCCGAAACGAATGCTGCCGGACGGAAGATGCGCGGCAATTGCTTCGGGCAACGTCTGGCTTCCGCGCGCCAGAATGTAGCGCTGATCGGAGTAACCCAGCACGTTGAGCCGGCGATCTTGCGCGAACGTCGTCTGCTGGCCCAGCTGCAGCACGAGGTTGAGCGCGCTGAGCTCCTCGACTTCGCGCCCGTACTCGTTGCGGTACGCCTCTTTGACGAGGCGCCCCAGCCGCGATGCAAGACCGCCCGGCACGTAGCGTTCGATCCAATCGCGCATGCTGATGCCATCGAGCCGGCGCGCGGTCGGCGTTGCGTTGGCATAGGTAGTCGTCGCATTGACCTGCGCGAGCTGCTCTTGAAGAATCGGATAGACTTTTGCGAAGTCTCGATCGGCGTCGGCCATCGAATAGTACGAGCCGCCGAGGTAGCAGGTGTCGCGCGCGTGCGCCGGCCAAGCGGCATGCGTGTCGAGCAGCGCGAGCGAGAACCGGCGCGCAAGCGTATGGATCGTCGCGTGCGTCGAGTCCACCATCGCGCCGCACCACTCGGTATGCTGGCCGTCATTCCAATAGCTTCGCTCCGAGTGCATCCGCCCGCCGACGCGTGTCGAGGATTCATAGATCGTCGCCGCGATGCCGAAATCGCGCAGGTGCATTGCCGTCACCAAGCCCGCAATGCCGGCCCCGACGATCGCAATGCGCTCCCGACCCCGTACGACGAAACGCGGCAGCGATGCCGCACTAACGGCGCCGGCACCGGCTTGTCGAAGGAACTGCTCGCGATTCAAATCTTGATGCTGAGGTTAGTAAAGAAGCCGAAGGGCTGCCGTACCGACGAGATGCCGACTTCGGTCACGTTGAAGAACGTGCCGTACGGATAGCGCAGCTGCGGGGGCGGATTTTTGACGAAATTGCCCGAGGGCGCCAAAATGTTCGACGGCAGCGTGGAGTAGACGCACGTAACCGAGTTGTCCCACGCGTAGCCGCGTTGGAAGCACTGGTTGTACAGATTGACGGCTTGTACCGTGAGCGTCATGCGCGGCGAGAGATCGTAGCTCGCCTGCAGGTTCGCGCTCAGCTCCGCCGGCTGCACGAACGCACCGAGATTGTCGAAATGATTGCTATACGGATCCGGCAAGAAAATAGCACCGGCTGCGCCGCCGGGACAACTTGCTCCCGGCGTGAGCGGCGTTTGCGACGGTTCTTTCGAGCATGACTGCGGCACATAGCCCGGCCACACCAGAGGCGAGCCGTAGTTGGAGCCGTCACTGTAGTGGAGCGACGGCGTTAGGGCGAATTTCTGATGGCGGTAGTTGAGAATGAGCGACGCGACATCGGGGACCTCGTAGCCGTTCGCGGCGTTGAAGGGGCTCGGAATGACGTCGTACGGCGTGTACCAGCCGCCAGTGTCGAAGAGCGGCTGCAACACGCCGTGATAGTAGGGATTGGAAATCTTGAGCTTGCCCTGATCGCCCGTGCCGGATTGGTTGTTGCGCAAAACTGCCGCCGCATTGTCCGGATAGGCTCCGCTGCCGCAAGCCTGCCAGTTCGGCGAGCTCTTCGTCACGCCCGCGCAGGCCGAGGTGTACGAATTGTAAAGCTCGATCTGTGTGTTGAGCGCGTCGATGACGCTCACGCCGTTGATCGGACTGAACCGGATCCGATTCTGCGTATGCGTGTACGAGAGCAGGCCCGACAGACCGTCGCGGCTGAAGTCGCCATACTGCAGCGACAGCTCGACGCCGTACGATTCTTGCGTCCCGACGTTGAGACCGGCGAGCGTTCCTTGCACCGGATTGATCGCTTGGAACTGCAGCTCGTTATTGGTGTTGCGATAGAACGGGGTTACTTTGTAGGAGAGCTGCGTGCCCTTGACGTGTTTCTCGAGCGACAGGTCGAAATTATTCGACGTGTCCGGATAGATCGCGTGGTCGGGCGTGTGATAGCCGTACGGATAGAACTGCGCGATGAACGAGGCGAGATTCTGCTGATAGGTGTTGTATTGGTAGTACGACGAGCCTTCGGCGCGTGCGTACTTTCCCGCCGAGCCGCGGATCACCGTATCGGAGTTGATGGTGTACGTAAACGAAAGG
>JAFAOZ010000094.1 GCA_019247395.1 Vulcanimicrobiota bacterium
TCGCTCAACGCAAGCGCCGCGCCCGCAGCGCAAACGCCGAGGACGTCGGCATCGAGCTCGGGATCGACCGAAAAGACGGTTGCGACGATTTGGACGTCGTTGCGGAAACCGTCGGGGAAGAGCGGGCGGATCGGCCGGTCGATTTGATGCGAACTCAGAATCGCGTGTTCGGGGGGACGACCTTCGCGCTTGATGTAACCGCCGGGAATTTTTCCGGCTGCGTACATTTTTTCTTCGAAATCGCAGGTGAGCGGAAAGAAGTCGATGCCTTCGCGAGGTTTCTCGGAGGCGGTGACGGCGCAGAGCACGACGTTTTGGTCACCATAACGAACCAACGCGGAGCCGTTTGCTTGCTTCGCCAGTTCGCCGGTTTCGATGGTCATCGTGCGCCCGCCGACCGTTAAACTTACGGATTCGGGCACATTTTCTCCTAAATTCTAACTATTTTATCTTTTATTTTGACCCGCGTGCATTCGGCAGGGCCGGGCTGCGACCTGCCCTAAAGGACGCTCTCCATGCCAACCCTTACATCCCAGGGCTTGACTGAACTCAAGCTCAAGGCCAACGACGTGCGCCAGGGCATCATTCGTTCGCTCCTCTCGGCGGGTTCGGGGCACTCGGCCGGCCCGCTCGACATGTCGGACGTCTTCGCCGCCCTCTACGGCCATCTGATCCGGCACGATCCAAAGGATCCGCAGTGGCCGGATCGCGACCGGTTGCTGCTATCGTGCGGGCACATCGCGCCGGTGCGTTACAGCGCAATGGCAAACTTCGGCTACTTTCCCGTCGAGGAGCTGCTCACGTTGCGAAAATTCGGAACGCGTCTGCAAGGGCATCCCGAGCGCGTGCGTTTGCCGGGCGTGGAAACGACGTCGGGGCCGCTGGGCGAGGGGCTGGCGCAAGGCGTCGGCATGGCGTACGGTGCGAAGCTCGACGCGAAGCAATTTCGCGTATGGGTCGTGACGTCCGATGCCGAGCACCAATGCGGATTGCATTGGGAGGCCGTGCTGACCGGCGCGAAGTTCCATCTCGACAACCTCACCGCTATCGTCGATCGCAACTTCATTCAGATCGACGGCAGCACCGAGGACGTGATGCCCCTCGAGCCGCTCGCCGAGAAGTACCGCTCGTTCAATTGGGAAGTTTTCGAATGCGACGGTAACGACATCGCGCAGTTCGTCGAAACGGCCGAACGCGCAACCGCCGTGAAAGATAAGCCGCAAGTCATCATCGCGAACACCGTTCCGGGCAAGGGCGTCTCGTTCATGGAAGGCGATTACACGTGGCACGGCAAGCCGCCCAACGCGCAGCAGGCCGAAGAGGCCTTGAGCGAACTGGCGCAAGCGCGTCAAGGTATCGCCGCACATGAGTAGCGGTACGCGCACTCAGGACGAGGCGGCGGCGGCAATGCACCTGCTCGACTATCGCGCGGGCGACCTCAAGCAAGTTCCGACGCGCAACGGTTTCGGCGAAGGCTTGATCGAGGCCGGCACGCTCGATCGCAACGTTCTCGGAATCTGCGCCGACCTTTCGGAATCGACGCGGTTTGAAGGTTTCAAGAAAGCCCACCCGGATCAGTACATCGAGATCGGCGTCTCCGAGCAGCTGCTCGTCGCGATGGCCGGCGGCCTCGCCTCGGTCGGAAAGATTCCATGGATCGCAAGCTACGCGATGTTCAATCCGGGACGCTCGTGGGAGCAAGTGCGCACGATTATGGCGCTCAATGAAACCAACGTCAAAATCGCCGGCGCGCATGCCGGAGTCTCGGTCGGTCCCGACGGCGCCACCCATCAAGCGATCGAAGATATCGCGATTATGCGAGTCATTCCGCACATGACGGTCGTCGTGCCATGCGACTCCGTGCAAACGAAGAAAGCAACGCTCGCGCTCTCCGCGCGTTGGGGACCGGCGTACTTACGCTTCGGCCGCGAGAAGTCGGCCGTGTTCACCACCGACGAGACGCCGTTTGAAATCGGCAAAGCGCAAATCTTCCGCGAAGGCAGCGACGTTGCGATTGTCGCCTGCGGCATTCTCGTCTACAACGCGTTACTCGCCGCCGATGCACTCTCGCGCAACGACGGCATCGAATGCCGCGTCGTCAACAACCATACGGTCAAACCGATGGACGAAGCCGCTATCGTCGACGCCGCCGAACGCTGCGGCACGATCGTTACGGTCGAAGAGCATCAAAAGCACGCCGGCATGGGCTCGCGCGTCGCCGAGATTCTCGCGCAGCGCCGCCCGGTGCCGATCGAGTTCGTGGGCGTCGAGGACACGTTCGGACAATCCGGCGATCCGGTCGAGCTGATCGAATACTACGGCATGGGCGTCAGCGCAATCGAAGAGGCCGCTCGCCGCGCCTACGCGAGAAAATCAAAGTAGCGTTAGGTCCTGTACCCTAACGCTCGGACGCTCGTCGGCCACATCCGTGTGGCCTTCTGCTCCTCCGCTTTTCCGCAACACCAAAGGAACACGACCTCCTGTCTTTTGCGGAAAAGTCGGAGGCCTCGCTATAGGGCACAGGACCCTACGCTACTTTTATCGGCGTAGACCCAGCTCGCTAATTAAACTGCGGTAGCGCTCGAGATCTTTCGCGTGCAGGTAGTTCAGCAGCCGGCGGCGCTGTCCGACTTGGAGTAAGAGTCCGCGGCGGCTGTGATGATCCTTCTTGTGGATCTTCAGGTGCTCGGTGAGCTGGTTGATCGATGCGGTGAGCATCGCGACCTGCACTTCTGCCGAACCCGTATCGTTCGATCCGCGGCCGTACTTGCCGGCGATCTCGGCTTTTTTTTCTTTGGTGAGCGGCACGATGGAACTCCTTGAGCAGGATGGTCTCGCTCGGGTACAGAGCACTGCACCGTCCCGGCGACCGGCATAGGATATCAAAGGCGTCGCGGACGTGCAAGGTCTGCGAAACCGGCTGCAAAAGTCGGCCGAATGGATCTCGGCATACGAGGACGGACTGCGTTGGTCACCGGTGCGAGCGCCGGGATCGGCGAGGCGATTGCGCTGAAGCTTGCTGCGGAGGGCGTGCGATTGGCCGTGGCTGCGCGGAGGGCCGACCGGTTGGATGCCGTTGTTGGCGAGGCCAAGCGCGCCGGTGCAACCGACGCTGCAGCCTTTGCGCTCGACTTGAGCGATCGCGATTCGATCGCGCCGGCGCTCGAGCGCCTCGCGCGAGAGTTCGGCGAACCAGAGATCGTCGTGCTCAACGGCGGGGGCCCGAAGCCCGGGCGATTCACCGAGATGTCGCGCGACGATTGGGACGCTGCCTATCAGCTTTTGCTCCGGGGTCAGGTCGAGATTCTCGATAGCGTCGTGCCCGCGATGCGCGCGCGAAAATGGGGGCGTATCGTCGCGCTGACTTCGAGTTCCGTGAAACAACCTATCGATACGCTGGTGCTCTCCAACGCATTTCGGACGGCGCTCGTTTCGGCGCTGCGCACGCTTGCCGTCGAAGTTGCCGCCGACGGCGTCACGGTGAATTGCATTGCGACGGGGCGTGTCGAGACCGCGCGGCTACGCTCGCTTTATGGGGACGACGAGCAACGGCTGCGTGAAGCGGCGCGTGAAATCCCAGCCGGCCGCATTGCGACGCCTGACGAATTTGCGCCGACTGCGGTCTTCCTGTGCAGCGAACCGGCGCGTTACGTTACCGGACAAACGATTTCGGTCGACGGCGGACTCGTTCGAGGGCTGTTCGGCTGACCGCGCGAATCACCGGGCCGATATGCAAGGAGTTGAAGGAAAGCGCGTTGCCGCACTGATCGGCGACGGATTCGAAGAAATCGAGTTTACCGAGCCTCGCCGCGCGCTCGAAGAGGCCGGCGCGATTGTGACAATTGTCGGAATAGACGAGCGCGCGCGCCAGCGAATTCGCGGCAAGCGGGGGCTCGACGACGGCGCCAGCCTGCGTGCCGAAGAACTTATCGGTGATTGCACGGCCGAGGATTTCGATGCGCTTTTGATTCCCGGCGGCACC
>JAFAOZ010000095.1 GCA_019247395.1 Vulcanimicrobiota bacterium
ACGGCCGACCCGTGCGTCATTGAGCAGGGTTTGAAAGACCCAAGGTACGCCGTTTTCAATCCGAAAAGTCGTGTGGACCTATGGGTCGCCGATTACGCCGCGAATACGATCGGCCACTACTACTGCGACCCCCACGAGACAACATACATCACCAATGGTGTAAACCAGCCGGTTGCACTTGCGTTCGACGACTTCAAAGGGTTCCTCTGGGCCGCGAATGCCGGCGCCAACAATGTAACCGCGTACAATGCGATCACGAACGACGGTCCCATCGTTACAGTTCCAACGGGCGATCTCCAACCGACGGCGCTGCTTTCACACGGAAGCGACCTCTACATCGCAGCATTCGGCGCGAAAGGTAGCAAGGTGTTCGATTACAATGTAAAAACCGGCACACAGACCGAGGTTACGGACGGCGTAAACGCGCCCGCAGCACTGGCTTGGTGCGAGCCGAATCTCTGCGTCATGAACGCTTTCAGCATCACGATCTACGACAGCTCCAACAAGCTCGTTAACACGATTAAAATCAAGCAGACTCCGATCTCGCTTTCCGCCGTGCCTGCGCATTGATCATGAAAATCTCAGTGCGACTGGCGCCATTTTCTGTCGCCGCCGCGGTTAAGGGTCAGTCTAAAACACCGCGTTTGGTTCGTCGGTGACACCCCGCGGGCCCGAGAAGCCGTAGCGCTGGCTCAGCGCGATCAGAAGCTTTCCGCTCGGATATTCCAACACGTCAACGTATTGGTGCGGCGCCTCGCAAACGAAGAGCCGGTTCTCCTTGCGGTTCAATGCCAGCCGATACGGCTGGAACAGATTGAGATGGAAGCTCTTGCCCACCTCCGAGTACGGCGGCGCGATCACGTCCACCACGTGGTTCGTTTGATCGGCGACGATCAGGTTGTGATGGCGGTCGAGCACCAATCCGCCGGGAGCACCTAGTGTCACGCTGAGTGCTGACGCCTTACAACCCGCCAGACCGCCGGCAAAGCGCGCGAGTTGTCCTTGGCTACTTGAGGTATCGTAGGCGACAAATACGTCGCTGTTCGAATCGACCGCGACGCCTTCGAGGCCGCCTGGCAGCGAGCAACTCTGCACCGGCGTGTTGTGGCCGTCCCTGAACTGCGTGACGCTGCCGTTCTTCCCGAAGTTGTCGTCGCCCACGAAGACGTCGCCGTTGGTGTCGCTCGTCACCACGACGGGATCGGCAAAACCGGTGTACGTGAACTTTGGGCTGGTTTGATTGCGTCCATACTCGGCGACGTCTGCGCCCGCAGTGTTGGTCTGGAAGAAGTTGCCCTCGTCATCCACCCAATTGCCGTTGGGAAGCCCGATGCCTTCATAGATGAATCCAAGGTCTTTCCAAGTGCCGTTCTGCAGCACGCACACGTCGTCGTCGGTGTCGTCCGCGACGAAGAGCCCCGCAAGCGCTTGGCTTAGGGAAATGCCTCGCGCGCGATACTCCGTTCGCAACGACCTGCTGCCATTACACGGACTGCTGAAATCAGTGTGGGTGGCCGCAACGAATTGCGACCCTGTCGGTACTAACGCATTCGGCGCGACGGAGCCGTCGGCAGCGCAACCCGTGAGCATGACGACTACCCCGATCGAGACAACGTACCTAAACATAGCCGAACCTCCGTCTGCTCACGTTAGGTCGCGTACGTGAAAAAAGGCTGAAGCCTCCCGATGCTAACACGCATTACATGGGGCTCAGCTAGGACGACACCTCGAACCGCCGTTTGAGTGCGCGGAGTGGCTAGCGGAGCGCGTAGCGGAGCGCCGTACAGGCACCGAATCCGAACCGGCGTTCCGCGCTCACGCCAATTGGCATTAGGCGATTACGGTTCCAGTTGCCGCTCGTAGTCGGCAGCGTCGAAATGACCGCGGGACTCCGCAATGAGATCGTCGTCGCTAAGCTGCCATTCCTCAAATCCGCTAATTCGTACGGGCCTTCCGCTGCCACCAGGCCCGGTATTGGTGCCGGTCAGCGTCCATTTATAGATGACTTTGCCTTCGTATCCCTCGACGCCGTCCATTGCAACGTTGAGATCCGGGAAGGCGTCCATAAAGCTTCTGGCGACTTTCGCTATCGCCGCGCGTCCTTGCGCTGGCTCCCCTTCATTGATCGTAAGCGACCCGCCCGGTGAAAAAAATGCCGCTACCGCGCGAGCATCCCGACTGCACCACGCCGCCGTGTAGCGCTCGGCAAACGTTTGTATGTTCATCGTTCAAACTCGGGTTTGCTCAGAGCTCACCAGCCGTCGCCACTCAGAGTAGGCGTCCGGGTTTTGTGAGATCGATGCCTGTGCCAACATTGAATCGGCGAACGCTCGAAAGTCACTACCAAATTGACCCTCGGAAAGCTTCCACGCAGCTCGCATACCTGGCATGGAAAAGTAAAACTTAACACCCGCAACATAACTATCGAAGGCGGCCTCAGAAAGCATCCCAGCCTCATGCTGAAGAAATGAGTCTTCGCCACTGAGAAATAGCGCACGACAGATCCACATCCACTGGGTGAACTCATCGCGTGTTAGCGTAGTGTCTCCAGCCATACCTTTCTGTAAAACGCGAGCTAGCTCAGGATTCGCAGCGGCCAAGGAAGCTTGAGAGGTCCGGTCCGCTCGTCCCTGTTGCATCGTCGCACGCTGAACGCGCTCAGCTTGACGCACTTGACGCGCCAAATAAAGGAGAGAAGCAATTACCGCGACGGCTGCAATTGACTGGCTGACGTAGAAGATCTGCTCAAATGACATAAGTGGCCCTAGAATGCTGTGGTGATAATCGTAGAACCTCTCAAGACTCTAAGGGGAGGCGCTCGGCGCAGCTAGCGGCGACACGACGTAGATTTGGTCGAGCACCTTCAACATCAGGGCATTGGCGGTCGGCGCCTCGTCCAGCGACACGGTCAAATTAGACCACACGATCAGCGTCACCTTATTAACGGGATCGTAGCCCATGAACGAGTTGTAGCCGGCCGTCTCTCCGCCGTGATAGTACATAGCATTCGGTCCCCATCGCAGTTTTGCGATGCCGTACCCGTACTGTTGGTCGGGCTTCTTCGGGTCCTCCGGCCGTACGCTATTTAGCCATAGTTGCTGGTACGTCGCGTCGAACACGCGGCCGGAGACCAATGCCTCAATCCACGTTGCGAGATCGTTGGCGTTGGATACAGCGCCCCCAGCCGCCCAGGCAAAGGAATGATTCAGCTTCGTGTAGTCGGTGGGCAATAGGGTCGCGGCGCGGGCCGCAGATTTGACTTCAGGCGAATACGGCGGCGTCCCCACGAAGGCGACTGAGGAACTGCCGTATAGATAACCGTGAGCGTACGGCTCGGGCATTGCGTTCATGCGGCTTGGAGGCAAGAAAGTGTGCCGCATGCCGAGCGGTCCAAACAAGCGATCCTGCATTGCCTCGGATAACGTCTTGTGCTCGACCTGCTCGATGATGAGACCGAGTAGTACGTAGTTGGTATTGTTGTACTCATACTCCGTATCGGGCGAGAAGTTCGGTGGGCGCGCAAAGGCTATTGCCAGCAATTCGGCCGGAGTCCATACTTTGGCCATGTCGTGGTCGGCGCTCGTTGCGAGCTCTGCTGAGTCGAGATAGTTGTATAGACCGCTGCGCATATCCAGCAATTCGGCAATGGTGATTTTGTCGCCATTGGGCACGCCCGCGACGTGCTTTGAAACCGAATCGCTGAGATTAAGCTTGCCCTCCTGCGCCAGTTGCAAGATTACCGCGGCCGTCATCGTCTTGGTGTTCGAGGCAATTCGGAAGGAAGTCTCCGCTGTCGGCGGGTTCGTCGTGCCCAGCTGCGTGGTACCATATGCAACTGTAAACTCGCCTTGGGGCGTGCGTAAGAGCACAATAGCGCCGGGAATCATAAGTTCGCGGGCCGTCGCCTCAACCATCGTTTGCAGCGCAACTGCGCTAATGGGCCTGAGCGCAGACGTTGGAGTTGACGGGCTTGCGCCTAAAAGTAAACACGCGAGCACGCTGATGGCCCTTTGCATGTAGTCGCTCCTTCTACGAATCATTCTGTGAATGTCCAGAGCGCATCCTTGCAGAAATGGCTTCGACTCAGTGGAACGTGCTCCCGACCGATTCCGATCCGCGATGAAACCCGTATTTACGGCAATCATCGTTGCGTCGGTATTTTGCTCCACTCCGGGGAGAGCCGAAACGCCGGCGGAGGTCTTTGCTCGCGTCATGGCGCCGCTGGCCGGAAGATGGATCTGCACCGGTGTCGACGACGCGACGGGCCGAGCGATTCGTTTCACGGAAGTAAATGCCTTCGAGCTCAACCGCAGCTGGTTTCGATCGCACGAAGTGGACGATAGCGGCGTCGCAAATGACGTGATCACGTCGTTTCGGTCGGGTGAAGGCAAGTGGAGAAGCATTCTCGTCAACGACGACGGAACTTTTGGCGTATTTACTTACGACAACGCGCCGGTTCCATCAAGCTGGGCCACTGCATCCCTGAGCACGGGGAAAACGGCACGCTTCTGGCTTAAGCACGCTTTCGTTCACCCCGGCGTCTTCCTTTACGACATCCGCGTCATGGATCGCGGGCGTCTGGCGCGGGTCGAACACGGTGCGTGCAAGAGAGTTTAGGTTACAGAGCTTGGGTCGACCGCTACGGTGCGAGCGCGAATGGCGGGGGCGTATAGCGCGTGCGGCAAGGCGAACCCGTGATGCGGAACCCCGTGGGGTTCGAAATAAACTTCGCGACCAGATCGTTTGTGCAGGCGGTCTCCGTAACGTGGCCCGCGCCTTGCACGACGACCGCGGAGCCGTTTTTAAGATACGGCAGCGCTCGGCGGGCGTACGTGGGCGGCGTTGCAGGATCGTCGGACCCCATAATCAGCAGCGTCGGAATGTCCGTGCGCACTGGCTGATTGAACGAAGGCGGCATCGTCGGCACGCGCCACAGCAAACAGGCTCGCTGCTGCGCTTTCGCTCGGAGGTCGCCCGCAAATGAAGACCGCGCTGCGTCCGCCATCGCAGCGGCAGAGATAAACGGAATTTCGTCCGCGCAGGTGTACGATAAAAAAGCGCCGCCGTTAACGGCACCGGCCAGCGCTAGCGAGATGCCGTTGATCATGTCGGCGAGCGCCGAATAGTTGCCCTTATACGCTAACTCGAACGTAACCGGTACGTAGGCTGCGTTTTGCGGATCGTAAAGCACCTGGCGAACACGGTCCACGAGAACTTCCTTTGAGAGGCGCAGTATCACGGAACTGCCACGCTGCTTTAACCGCACGGGCACTGGGCCGCGATCAAACCGAGCCAGAACGGCATTGAAATGCTCGCGGAACTTCGGGAAGTGGCGATGGCAAACGCGGTCGTCACGGCACCGGGCAACGAGATCGTCGAGGGCGTGCTGGGCGCCATCCGGCGCGCCCGGGAGCGGTTGAAACCCGGGGGCAAAGACGCCCGTTAGTACGGCGCTTTCCACGTGCTCGGGATGCCGGCGCATGTAGACGAATGAAAAGAACGTCCCGTACGACCCGCCGAAGAGAACAATTCGCTCGTATCCTAACGCTTGTCGCACCGCCTCTAGATCATCGGCTGCATTGTTGGTGTTGTAAAAAGCCGGATCCGCGTGAGCGCGCGCAGCCAGACGGCACTC
>JAFAOZ010000096.1 GCA_019247395.1 Vulcanimicrobiota bacterium
GCGGCAACGGCAGCGGGTAGCCTGACACGTCCGGCTCGCGCGCAGATCTTTCCCGGCCAGCAGCAATTCCTGCCCCAGCTTACCATCGCCGTGAACGTGACGCTCTCCGGCCCGCTGCAAAAATACGGCCAAGAGGTCGTTAAAGGCGTGCAGGCCGCGGTCGACGAGCAGAATCGTTTCAACGCACCGATCTCGCACGTTTGGGGGCTGCGGTCGCTCGACGACCGCAACGATCCTGCGCTCGCGGGCGCGAATGCGAATGTCGCGGCTGCCGACTTTAACGTCATCGGCATGATCGGCAATCTCACTGCTCCGATGACGCTCGCAGCGCTATCACGGTATGCCAACGTCGGCTTCGCCGTCATCGTGCCGACCGTGACGGCGGACGCAGTTACCAAGCGCGGCTTTCATAACGTCTACCGCCTTCCGGCAAAAGACAGCACCGCGGGACGGCTCTTCGCGAGCGCGGCACTCGAAGGCAAGCGCGGGGTCAACGCGGTCGCCGTCTCGTTCGACGGCGACTACGGCTCCGACGTCGCGAGCGGTTTCGTCGATCGCGCGAAAACCGAGCATCGCGCCGCACAGTCATTGCTCTTTCCGCTGCGCTCGACGGACCCGGCCGAGGCCGCGCACACCATCCTCGATCGCTCGCCGAACTATGTATTTCTGGCGGGGAAAACGACGGAGCTGGGACCGATTGCGCAAGCACTGCGTGTCGCCGGCTATACCGGCGAGTTCGGCGTCTCCGACGGTTTTTATAATTCCGACACGATCGCGACGTATGCCAAGACGCTTGACGGCGCATACGTCGCCTCGCCGATGCCGCCGATCGATCGTATTCCCAGTGCCGTACAGCTCGTCACCGACTTCGAACGCGAAGTCTCACAAATCACAACCCAGTCTGCCTTCGGTTACGCCGCGGCGCAACTGCTCATCGCCGCGGCGCATCGCAACAACGCGACCAACCGTCAGTCGCTGCTCTTCTCGCTTCAATCCGGCGGCACGTTTACGACGCTCGTCGGACAATTCTCGTTCAACATCAGCGGCGATCCGCTGATCCCCAACATTTATCTGTACACCGTCTCAAGCGACGGCTTTAAGTTCGCACGTCCCGCAATTCGCACCGGGTTTGTGTTTTAATTCCTGATTTACTAAGGAAGCATTATTTTAGTCCAGATCGAGGAGCCGAGGGCCGAAGTTTACTATGGTAAATGAGGCCCGAGGCGACAAAGAGATGGGCTAAAAGAGAGCTTCCTATCGTACGTATTCGTCTTCGGGGACGACACGCAAACGATGCGGAGGCTTGATTCGTTCCTTCGGCCGTTCGTCCGTCTCTTCCAGAGCGAGCACGAAACGCAGACGCCACGATCCGAGCGCAAGCGAGAAGTTCGTTCCAATGATTTCCACGATTAATGGTTCTCCCTATGCTTCCACGCGCTGCCACTTGAAGACGGCCAGCGCACCGTAGACGATGAAGAAGAGGATCTCGAGTGAAAGCCGCAATCCGAAATTTGCGGAGCCGGTGTCGGTCGATGCGGAATCGACTTTCAGTTGGACGTACGTCCATGGATCGAACCGCGAGAGCACCCAGGCGACTTGGTGGACGATCGCGGCAACGACGTTCGTTGGTTCAACCAGGGTCAGGGCGCCGATGACGATGGCGACCGGCAGCGCGGCGACGAGCACGGCCACGTACGAGCGATTGAACCAGGTCGTCGCGGCGCACAGCAGCGCGTACCAGGCTAGCGGCGCGGCGAGTCCCATGATGACCGCGCGCGCATTCACGCCGCTAAAATCCACGCGGGCAGACTCGAAGAGCAACTGGCAGAGATAGAGCGCGACGACCGTCATGAACGAAGCCGCGATGATTCCGACGACGTCCGCGCCGATCACGCCGAGGGCATAGCGCGTTCGCGAAACCGGCTTGGTCAGCGCGACTTCGAGATGACCGTCGACTTCGCGGGCGAAGGGCGCCGCCAGAACCATCGCGACGATGAGCGCCACGACGTCGGCAAAGGCCATATAATAGAGCATCGGCACGGAGCCGTTCGTATCGATTACGGTCGTGGTAACCGAGCCGTTCTGCGATTCCGACACATGGACGCTGCCGACGGCGACGTTATCGTGTTCGCTGTGTGCGCGGCTCGCCGGCTCGGTCACCACGATGTGCTTGCCGGCATAGCCGCGATCGTCGATCACGACCCGCGTCTGCTCGTGAACGTTATCCCAAACCGTGCGCGCCGTGCCGTCCGGAAGCGTGATGTGGGTCACGACGGTGCCGGGCTGGTGAAAATGCTGGATCCACGACTCGGGCGACATGTACCGGGTCAGCGAGATCCTCAGAATCACGGCGAGTACCACGCCGATCGCTAAGATAATAGCGACGATGCGAAGGCAGTTGCGTACGCGAAGCCATTCAACGTAGTTCATGACGAGGTTTCCTTTATCACGATGTCGGTGGTGGCGGTCGCCGGCGAAACCGCGTAGAGGAAAATGTCTTCGAGGTTGAGATCCACGGTGCGCACGCCCATCGCGCCCGCGGCGGAGAGGCGCGCGGCAATCGCGTCGGCATCCGCGGTCACGAGCAGCCGTACGATCCGCTCCGTGCGGTCGACGCGCGCCACGTGCGGATCGTTCGAGATGCCATCGAGCGCGAACTGAACGTCGGGGAACACGCCTTCGACGATCTTGCGATCGCCTTTCAAATCGTCGACCAAGCCCTGCAGCACCAGACGTCCGGAATCCATAACGGCGATCTGCTCGGCAGCGCGCTCGACTTGTCCGATCTGATGCGAGGAAAAAATCACGGAGTTACCCTTGGCGGCTTCGTTAATCATCAAGCTCAGCACGTGTCGCTGATTGACGGGATCGAGACCGCTCGTGGGCTCGTCGAGAATCAGAATATCCGCATTGCGCGCAAACGCAATCGCGATCATCACGGCGGTCTTCATGCCCTTCGATAGAACGCGTACGCGTCGCCGGGGGTCGATGCGAAAGGTCGTCAGTAGTTCTAAAGCGCGCGCGGGACTAAACCGCGTGTAGGCGCGGCGATTCATCTCGATGTGCTCGGCGACGGTCATCCAGTCGTAGAGGACGCTGCGCTCCGGTACGTAGGCGATGCGCTCGAGCGTCCCGGGGACGAGCGGTTGTCCGTCGTAAAGAATCGCTCCGCTCGTGGGCCGAGCGAGGCCGAGCAGGCATTTGAAGGTCGTGGTCTTGCCTGCGCCGTTGGGTCCCAGCAGCCCGAAGACGCTCGCGCCGGGAATCTCCAGCGTAAAGTCGTCCACTGCCGCAATCGGGCCGTAAATCTTGCGCAAATTCGTTATCGTGATCGTGCTCATGCTCGCTGCTTTCTCATTGCTGGCCGAACCAGCGTGCCAGCGCATCCTCGAAGAGCCGCCGTACGTCGCCGCGCTCCAACCCGACCGACTTGGCCTCGCGAAGCGCGAGATCGAGCGCGTCGCCTGCGATTTCGGCCGCCACTTTTGGCGACTCGGTCACGCCGTTGGAGCGTACGAACGATCCTCGCCCGGGAGCCGTCTCGATGACATCCTCGCGCTCAAGTTCGCGATAGGCGCGTGCGACGGTGTTCGGATTGACGGTGAGGTCGATCGCGAGCTGCTTGACCGTTGGGAGCTGCTCTCCCGACTGCAAAACTCCGAGCGCGATGGAACGCTTAATCTGCTCGATGATTTGCAGGTAGATCGGCACGCCGCTGCGTGGATCGACCGTTAAGACGGCCGGCATCGTGGGGCCCTTCTCGCTTTGCGCGGCGCGCTAGAACTTGGGGCCCCAGCCGGGGAAGAGGTCGGCAGGCCGGCGATCCGGCAGCCGGACGGGGGTACGGGTCTCGCGGACCGTGTCGGCTTGGGAGAACGTCGTGTTGATCATGTTCGGGTCCTTTCAGAGTCTAGTACCATCAAACTGTCGTACTAGTACACTAGTACAATAGCTTAATGGTACGACCCTGTCAAGCCCCGGACTTAGAGATTTTTCGTAGGCCTGCGAAACGCGGATCGTGGGCGATATAGGCGGCCGCGTAGTCGTCGTTGAGGCGCGAACGGTGTAGCCAGGTCAGCGCCCTTTCGTGATCTCCGACGGCCTCGAAGGCGATGGCCAGGTCCTGCGGCGCGACTTCCTTCGCGTTGCGCTGGGCGATCTCGAGCTGGGCGCGCGCCTCCGCCATCCGGTTCTCACGGGCGAAGAGCGGCGCCAAGAGCGCGGCGGCGCCGGGGGCGCATTTCTCACACACCGCGGCCATCTTGTTGAAGGTCGCCTTGGCACGGGCATCGTCGCCGAGGGCCTCGTAGGCCAGGCCGAGCGTTTCATAGGCGTCGGGGCGCTGCGGTGAAAGGTCGAGCGTCTCTTGCGCGTAGGCGATCGCATCGCGATAGTGCCGCTCCAGGTAGGCGGTGGTCCCGAGCCACGCCGTCGTGGCGACGGAGAGCGGATCGAGCTGTGCCGCGCGCTCGAGCTCGGTGTACGATTCCGCGACGTGTCCCTGCTGCAAGAGGGCAATGCCGTACCATTCGTGAGCGCTTCCGCTTGACGGATCGAGCGCGATAGCGCGCCGGAGATCTGCCAACGCGCGCGCGATCTGCGCGGGGGTCGCTTTCATCGTGCCCGACGCGATCATTCCAAGGACGGCGTACGCGTCACCGTCGTTGGGATCGACTGAGAGCGCCTTGTGGGCGTATGCGCGGGCGCGCGCTATATCTACCTTTGCCGAAGCCTTGCCATATCCGTAATCGGCCATAATGGCATTCGCGAGCGCCAAGCCGGCGTATCCGCGAGCATCGCGCGGATCGTTGGCGATGATCCGTGAAAAGTATTCGACGCTTTTGGAAATGCCGTCTTTGCTGCGCAGATTCCAATAGTAGCGCCCAATCGTGTAGAGCCGCGCATCTTGCGCGGCGACCTCGGAACCGACCGCATGACCGGGCGCAATGCGTGACTCGAGCTTCGTGCCGCCGAAGACGGCAATGAGGGCAAACGACGCCGCCATCGCCAAGCCGCGCCACCGGAAGGCCGGCCGGCGCGGCGCCGCCGGCTCCGGACGCGCGATCTCGCGCCGCACCACCGACGCGGCGAAACGATAGCCTCGCCGCGGAATCGTTTCGATGGCTTCGGCATCCCAGCGAGCGCGCAAGGTCTTGCGAAGCACGTAAATATTTTGCGCCAGATTCGCTTCGTCCACGTAGCCCTCGGGCCAAATGCGCGCCAGGAGATCACCTTTGGGGAAGACCTCGCCGGGATGCTCGATCAGCGCGAGGAGCGTTTCGACGACCTTCGGCCCAATCGGAAGCGGCGCGCCGCGGTCAAGTAAAAGTAGACGTGCGTCGTCCAGTTGGAAGGGCCCGAATTCATAAAGGCTCATACCGGAACTCCTCGGGTGAGAACGCTGATGCCCTGAACCCTATATACGCTCTTCGGCCCGGAAAGTTTTCGCTTTTTTCGCTCGGTTGCTTGATTTATGGCGCAAAAACGCGCAGCGCACCGGGCAGCACTTCGAAACGGGCGGGAGTCTTGCCGGCGGGTTCACCGTCGGCACTGATATGGTGCGGCCGGCGGGTCCAGACGTCGAACGCCTTCGCGCGGTACGTACGCAGGCCGTCCGCGGAACGCTGCTTGCCGGACACAATCGCTGCCAAGACCGAGAACAGCTGGCGCGCATTATGGATGTCTACCGCGTAAAGATTCAACTGTCCGTCGTCTATGGCGGCACCCTCGACCGTTATGAAGCCTCCGAATCGCTGGCTATTGGCGACGGTCAGCTGGACCGCGTGTACTCGCTCCGTCGTGCCGCCGTGCGATATCTCGGCGTGAAAGGAACGCGCGTGCCGCACCGCCGTCAGAGCGCTTGCGACAATTGCGAGCAAACCAAAGCGCTGTTTCTCGTCGGAACGCTGGCGCCGTGCGAGCCTACTGGAAATGCCGATGCTCGCCTCTGAAACGTAGTACGCCCCATTGACCCGCGCAACATCGATTCGGCGCGCCTTTGCCGACGCGATCACGTCGCAGGCACTTTCGATGTCGAGTGGGATTTCGAGCGTGCGCGCCAGATCGTTGAACGTGCCTAATGGAACGATACCGACGGGAACGTCCAGTGCCAGCGCGCTCGGAATCTCACCGACGAGCGTTCCGTCGCCGCCGGCGATGACGATTGCATCGATGCTCCCGGCTTCCTGCGGTGCAGCGACCTCAACGTTACGGCTCCGAAGTTCACGACGCACCGCATCTCCGAAGCGCCTGCCCCGTCGCGACCGCGGATTGACCACCAGCCTCACCCGCATGCGTTGTTTTTACCGCAGGCTCAGCCGGATATAGCGGTAGAGCGCCCAGAGTGCAACCGCTGCGAGCGCGATTGTTCCGCCTACCATAACGACGTAACCGAAATATATTCCGGCCTGCGTCAACGCATCGACGTAGCCGACCGCGGCCGCAGAGACGGTGAGGTCTGCGTACACCGCGTGAAAGACAAACCACACGATCGCCGCTCCCGGCGCGGCCACGAGGAAGATGACGAGATAACGGGTGCGGCGTTGCGGGTCCATCACGTTGGCAGCGGATTCGACGCGGGGCGCCGACGAAACCTCACCGCCATGCATCTGCGCAAACGCCGGCCGCTGCCGCATAATCCGATGCCGGAGTCGCCGTACGAAGTGCTCACGCTCTTTACGGGCGCGATGGTCGGCGCATCGCTCTTCCTCATGGCAACCGGCGCCCTGATGACATTCTTCAAATCGGCGCTGAACCTGAACCAAGCCCAACTCGGCGTGATCCTTTCCACCGAACTCATCGGATCCGTTGCAATGACGTCGGTCGCCGGACTGCTGACCGATCGTTTTGGCGATAAAGCGGTCGTGCTATGGAGCGGGATACTCATGGGCATCGCACTCAT
>JAFAOZ010000224.1 GCA_019247395.1 Vulcanimicrobiota bacterium
GAAAAGCCCGCCTCGTTGGAGGAACTCTCGGTCCGCTCACGCTGGATCGCGCCGACGTGAGCCTGCACTCCGCCGGACGCCGCATCGTTCTCGATCGCGCGGAGCTGGCGACGTCCGCGCTCTCCGCTACCGCCTCAGGAACACTCGGGCTTGGTCCCGACGAACCGCTCGACGTAAACGTGCACGGCTCGACCGATCATCTCGCGCAACTCGTCTACAACGTTTCGCGCGTCCGCGTACCGATTCGCGGAGCGTTCGAGACGACGCTTAGCCTGCGAGGAACGTATAAAGCGCCCGCGATTTCGGCGGGCTTCGACGGGAGCGACGTCGTCGCATACGGCGTACCGATTGCATCGCTTTTCGGCGAAGTACGCGTCGAGCGCAAAGCCCTCGTGCTGTCCAATGCCGGTGCGACCTTCGCACGCGGCCAAGCGACGCTGGCCGGGTCGGTTCCGATGCAGCTCTCGCCGCTTCGATTGGCGGCGCCGGAGCAGCCGATCAGCTTCGATCTCGACGTTGTCGGCCTCGATCCGGCGATCTTTAACGATGTGCTCGGCTCGGGCAGTAAGCTCGGCGGCGTCATCGACGCGCATTTGGGCCTATCGGGAACGGTTCGCAACCCGATTGCGGTGGGACGCTTGAGCTTGACGAACGGATCGTACATCGGCAATCTCGACCGCGTTCAAATCTCTCAAATCGCCGGAGCGCTGGTCTTCAACCACACGAGCGCATCGCTCGAAAATCTGTCGGCGCAACTTGGAACCGGCACCGTGCGCGCCTCCGGAACCGCGCAATTCCCCAACGGCTTCACAGCGGCCGGCGCGAGCCTCTCAATGCGCGCCTCGGCACACGGCGCGCAGCTCGACCTTCCAGAGTTTGGAAACGGGACGCTCGACGGCGCGCTCACGCTCGTAAAGCGGCCATCCGGCAACGCACTGCTCTCCGGAAACGCAACGTTGAGCAACGCAACGTTGGCGTTCGCATCGTTCGTCAGAGCGGCCCAAGCGTCGAGCGCGATAGCCGGGCCGCCGTTGCCGCTCGATTTTGACTTAGCGGCAACTGCGGGAAGGAACGTGCGCGTGCGCGGCAGCGGCTACGGCGCCGGCCTTGACATCGGCGTCGCCGGTTCGGTCAAGCTCGGCGGAACGCTGGCCGCGCCGACGCTCGACGGCACATTCGACTCAACGGGAGGCACCCTCACCTACTTCGATCGCGCCTTTCGGGTGCAGCAGGGAAGCGTTCGCTTTAACCCGAGCGACGGCGTCCTGCCGACGATTCGCGCGGTCGCGACGACGACCGTCGTCAATCCCGATCCCGATCGCGCCCGCAATCCGTACGGCAGCGCCGAAATCACGATTCGCGTTGACGGTCCGATTCCCAATCTGCGGTTCGGGCTGGAGTCAACCCCTCCAGGTTATAGCCAGGCACAGATCCTTAGCCTTATTGCGCCGTTTGGCGGGTTCGTCGGCGGCATCGGCTTCACACGTCAGGGAATGCTCGCACAGCAGCAGCCGGGCGGAATCACGCCGTTTGGAACGGTATCGCCGATTCCCGGCGGCGGCGGTTTGGCGCAGCGAAGCACGATCACGGTCGGGCAGGAAGCGTTCAATTTGCTCAACGCACAGTTCACGGCGGGCCTATTATCGCCGCTCGAGACGACGCTCGGGCAAGGGCTCGGATTGTCGAGCATCAATCTCACCCTTGGCTACTACGGTAACGTGGGCTTTACCGCAAGCCGGCTGCTCGGCAGGTACGTCACCGTCGCTTACGCGGTGACCTTCGGGATTCCGCAAACGCAATCGTTTGGGCTCACCCTCGCGCCGAACCCGGACGAGTCCGCGACGCTGAGCTTCTTCCTTCAGAACGGCCCGACGAAGCTCTTCCAAACTCCGAACGGTCCGACGGGATTCGGCTCGAGTTATCTCCAAACCGAACCATTAATCGGAAACAGCGGCTTTAGTCTTACGTATCAACGGCATTTCTGGTGAACGCGATTTTCTCGGCGGGCGCTTCATTAAACGCACGTTCAGGCTTGCGCAACGCGCAAGGACCCCGGGTAAGCCGGGCGGAACAGGGCGTGCCGGGTCGCGCGGCCCTCTCGTGTGCGCGAGTCGCGCTCCGGCCGCAACGCCACCTCTTAACTCAATTGAGGACGACTTTTTTCACATGATCTTCGATCCGGGGCGGCGCGTGGGGCCGTTACAAAGGTACGTCGCAACGCTCGCGCTGCTCGCAATGAGCGGGTTGGGCTTGACCACGGCGTCCCCGGTCTGGGCTGCCGGCCCGAAGATCGTCTCGGTGGACGTAACCGGCAATCTCCACGTTCCGACCCAGGTCATCATGTCGGTGGTGGCGTCTCGCCCCGGTCAGCAATACGATCCGAAGGTGGTGCAAGAAGATCTCGCACGCATCAACGCCCTCGGATACTTTGCCGACATCGCCCCGCCGCTCGTCCGGCAGCGGCCGAACGGGATAGCGATCACCTACCGAGTGGTCGAGAACCCGGTGCTCACAAAAATCAACTTTACCGGAAATCAAAAGGTTCCAGGCGATACGCTGCTGGCCTTGATGGATCTCTCCGTCGGTCAAGTCTTCAACACGAACACGTTCAAGCAAGACGTGCTCAAGATCAATAACTACTACGAGCGCATCGGATACGGCGGTCAAGTACCCACGCACGTCAAGGATATCAATCTCGACTCGAAGACCGGCGTTTTGACGTTGACGATCCAGGAAGGCTTGGTCGTCAAGCACATCATCATCGGCGGCGATCCCCTCTTTCCGCCGCCGTACTTACTTCCACACTTGACGCTCCAGCCCGGCGGCATTTACTCCGATGCCGTACGCGACGCCGACTATAAGGCGCTTCAGAAGTTGTACGAAGATCACTTTCACCTGGAAATCGGCAACTTTGAAGGCGGCATCGTACCCTCGTCGATCGACTTGACGGCCGGGACGGCCGACGTCAAATACGATATCTACGTGGCGCGAATTGCCGTCGTCGAGATCACCGGCAACACGCGTACCAAAGACCGGGTCATTCGACGCGAACTGCGCGAGCGGCCGGGCATGGTGTTGAACACCGACGGCATCAAACGCGATTACGAACGCCTTCAGGCGCTTAACTTCTTCTCGAAAGTTGAGCCCGACGTCAAACCCGGCCCCGATCCCAAAAAGCCGCAAGACGTGACGCTCGTGTGGCACGTCACCGAACAGCGCACCGCGACGGCCTCAGTCGGCTTCGGCTATTCGGGCGGATTAACCGGCCTGGGGCTCTACGCGACGCTCGGCTTCGCCGACAACAACCTGCACGGCACCGGCAACTCCGCGTCCTTGCAATTCGAGGAAGGCTCGCGCGCGGGAATCGCGCAGCTCTCGCTCTCGGTTCCGTATCTCGGCGACTCGGCTCAAGGCCAGCGATATACGGCGGGCGGTCAGATCTTCGCGAATCACACCACGTATTATTATCCCGTCTATGCGATCTCGGGCTCCGGAAGCGCCGTCAAGAGCAGCTCGTCGATTCCGATTCCGGTGACGCTCTATTCCAGCACGAACGCGTCGCTCGTTTCCGGAGTGAACGCCACGAGCGTTTCGAGCGCGAACGGGGCCTCCGCCAACGTCGGGCGGCGCTTGAGCGACTACACGATTCTCTCGCTTGCGATAACCGGCGAGCGCATCCGCTACAACACGACGGTGCCGTCGCCATATTACTTCCAAGGAAATCAGCCGAACATCTTCATCGGACCGACGCCCGGCCCGATCAACTCCACGCCGCAGAACTACGGCGGCTCGTTCGGCATTTCGGCATCGTCGATCGCGAACGTCAATACCGGCAATCCCTACAATCTTGCGACGACGGGCCTTAGCTTACAAACCATCACGCTCGACGATCCGTTCAATCCGCGCAGCGGCGTCAAAGGACTCTTGAACGCGGTATACTCGGCGCCTGCGATCGGCTCGAACTTCCAGTTCTCTCAAACGACGCTCGACATCGCGAAGTTCTTCCCAATTCTCAAGGACGCCACGTTGGGAGTTCACGGCGCGGTCTACAACTCTACCGGAGTGATTCCGCCGAGCTCGCTCTTCACGTTCTCCGATCAGCAGATGCGCGGCTACAATCAAGTCTTTTACGCGACCAACGCCTTTCTCGGGCAAATCGAGCTGCGCCAACCGGTCGCGCTCGACCGGCGGATTACGCTCGCCGTCTTCGTCGACGAGCTGGACTACCACATCCGCGGTGCGTACCCGCTGCTCGATCCTTACACGAACCGGATCACCGGCTACCCGGCCAATTGGGCCCTGTACGGCGACGCCGGCTTTGGCATTCGCTTCGACGTGCCGCAGCTGGGCTTGCGCACGGTTCGGATCGACTTTGCAAAAGGAGTGAATGGAACGCATACTAGTTTTGGAATCGGCCAAAGTTTTTAATCGGCCGGCCCCCCTGGAGACCTAAGGAACGAAATGAATATTCGGTCAGTGATATTTTTCGCCGCCGCCGTTGCGCTTGCCACGTGGGCAGGGCGCGGCGCCATCGCCGCAGACCTCACCGACGTCGGGTTCATCGATCAGTCCGATCTGGCGAACCTGCCGGTTTTTGTCACGGCGAACCGTCAGTTAGCGACGTATAAAACGCAGATGGATGCGCAGTTCAACGCACAGATGAAGCACGTGCGGACGGATGCCGAGCGGCAGCAAGTCACCATGCAGTTTCAGCAGCAGTTCAACGACAAGCAGCGCGAGATCGTCGGCCCGCTCTTTCAGCGCGCGCAGCTCGCAATCGCAGCCGTCAGCAGCACCCGCAATCTTTCGATCGTCGTGGACAAGCGCATCGTGATATTCGGCGGCCAAGATATCACCAAAGACGTCGAGGCGGTCTTTACGAGCGCGCAGGCAATTCAGCCGCCGGCCGCCACGCCGCCGCCATCGGAGATCGGATACGTCGATCAAAGCGTGCTGGACGGCATCCCGAAGGTGCAGACGGCCAACTCGACCATGCAGCAATTCGAGGCGACGCAGCGACAAGTCTACTCGGCACGCATCGCGCAGGCGCGCACGCCGGCGGAGAAGCAGCAAATTCTTACGGAGTACAACAAGGTCATCAGCGACAAGCAAGACCAGCTGCTCAAACCGCTGGTCGAACAAACGCGCTCCTCGACCTCAGACGTCGCACGAAAGAAAAACTTGATTCTCGTCGTCGATAAAGCCGACGTGATCTACGGAGGGACGGACATCACGCCCGATGTCCAAAATGCGCTTACGAAGTAAGATCGCTGCCTGCGCGGCACTTGCGGCCCTAGCCGGCTGCGGGCCGAACGTCCACTCCTCCGCCGTGCGCGGCACCGGTTACGTGCGGGTCGACGACATCGTCAAACACCACCCGCTCTACCCTCAGCTTTCGCAGATCGACGACGCAATCGCGGCGATCAACCTCGCGTCGGTCGCGCCGCACGTTCCGCTCAGTGCCTCGCAGATCGCCGCGCAAACCGGGCAACTCAATCGCGAGCTGCGCGACGCGCAGCTTCGAGCGAACAAGATTCTCGCGCAAAAACAACGCGATTACACGCAGCGGGAGTCGCAAGCGGTCTCCGCCGCGCTCGCTGCGGCCGGCATTCACGGTTCCGGTGCGCTCGCGGGACAGCAAATGAGCGGCGCTTCGGCGCAGCAGCTGCAGCAGGCGACGCAGGCGGCAAATGCCGATCTCATGGCATATCAGCAGAACGTCATTGCGCAGAACAATGCAGCGAGCAGCTCGGTCGAG
>JAFAOZ010000106.1 GCA_019247395.1 Vulcanimicrobiota bacterium
GGATCCTGGCGGACTGCGTTGACCGGCTGATTCGGCAGTCCGTTGACGGCGAGCTCCCAGCTCGCGCCGCCGTTGCGCGTCACGTAGACGTACGGGCGAAGATCGTTGAGCCTGAAGCGATTGATCGCCAGGTATGCAGTGTTGTCGTCGAAGCGCGACGCATCGATCTGTGCGACCTTGCTCCACGGCGTCAGCGCCGGCGGCGTCACATTCGCCCAGTGCTTGCCGCCATCGCGCGTGATCCAGACCAAACCGTCGTCCGTTCCCGCCCAAATCGTTCCCTCGCGCACGCGCGACGGCGCGAGCGCATACACGACGCCTCGATGCGCGCCTTTTTGCGGATCGTCGTTTTCGAACGCTCCAAGCACCGCGGGAACGCCGGGATGAGCGCGCGTCAGATCGGGACTGACGGTGCGCCAGCTCTGGCCGCCGTTTTCGGTTGCGAAAACGAAGTTGCCGCCGAAGTAGAGGCGGCGTTTATCGAGCGGGTCGAACGCGAGCGGCTCGGTGCGAACCATGCGATATCGCTTCGACGGTAGCGGAACCGGTGAAATCTCCTGCGCTTGGCCGGTGCGCTCGTCGAACTTCTGTACTTTTCCGCCAAAGAAAACTCCGGGATGGAGCGGATCGGGAACGACGTAGCCGTACTCCTGTGCACCGGCCGGGTGCCAATCGCGCTCCGTCGTTTCACCCCAATCGCCGCGGCTTCGAACGCATGCCGATCCGCTCTCCTGCTGCCCGCCGCAGATCCAATATGGAAAACGATCGTCGGCGTTGACATGAAACATCTGCGCGGTCGGCTGATTGTACCAGGAGCTCCACGTCGCACCGCCGTCCACGGAGATCGTCGCGCCTTGGTCGCTGGCCAAAGCGACGATGCTCGGATCGCGCGGATTGATCCACGCACGATGATAATCGTCGCCGCCCGGGGCGCCCTTGATGGCGACCATGGTCTTGCCGCCGTCCGTGGAGCGATAGGTCGACGTGTTGGTCAGATAAACGGTCTGCGCATCGCGCGGATCGACGGCGAGCGAGATCAAATCGTCGCCGCGTTGCGCGATTTCGTCGGCGTCGTTCACACGCGCGAAGTGCGCGCCCGCATCGTCACTGCGATAGAGAGCGCCGCCCTTTACTTCGACGTCAGCGTATGCGTAAACCACGTTGGAGTTGCTCGGAGCAACAGCGATTGAGGCTCGCCCGATGCGCTCCGGCAGCCCGGCTAGCAACTGCGTCCACGTCGTGCCGCCATCCGTGGATTTGAAGATGCCGCTGCCGGGCATTTCGAACGAACCGCCGATCTCCCATGGCGCCTGGCGTGCTGCCCAAAGCGTCGCGTACACGACGTTCGAATTCCCCGGGTCGAGCGTGACGTCGAAGGCGCCGACGTCCTCGTTTTTATAAAGTACGCGCTGGAACGTTTCACCGCCGTCGAGCGTGCGATAGATGCCGCGTTCTTCGTTCGGACCGTACGGGTGCCCGAGCACGGCGACGAAGAGCCGATTCGGATTCGCGGGATCGATCGCCATGGATGCGATCTGTTGGCCGTCGCGCAACCCGAGATGCGCCCACGTTGCTCCGCTATCCGTCGATTTGTAAATGCCGTCGCCGACTGCGAGGTCGGGTCGCTGCAATCCCTCGCCGCTGCCGGCGTAAACAATGCGCGGGTCGCTGGGCGACACCGCAAGAGCTCCGACCGACCCGGTTGGTTCGCGGTCGAAAATCGGCACCCACGAGCGCCCCGCGTTATTGCTTCTCCAAATTCCGCCGTTGACGGCGGCGATGTAGAACACGTTTGGCTGACTCGGAACACCGTCGAGCGCGACGGTGCGTCCGCCGCGCATCGGCCCGACGAACCGCCAATGCAAACCTTGATAGAGTGAGAGCGCTACCGCAACGGCAAGCAGCGCCGCGCTCAATGACGTCTTCCGTTGCGCGCACGTCCGCGCCGCTTCGGCTGGAACGCCGCTCCGACTTTGAAGGAAGACTTGCGCGGCAGCGACGCATCCACGTCGTCGCAGCCGATCGGCGTAAACTCGCGGCAGTCGCCCGGGCGCGCGGGATAGATGCCGCAG
>JAFAOZ010000046.1 GCA_019247395.1 Vulcanimicrobiota bacterium
TCTTCGTCATGATCGGCGAAATCTTATAAGAGAAATCGTCGAGCCGAAGCAGCGCTTGCGTTTGCGGAACCTGCTGCGTCTGCCCGGTCAACACCGCCATGTCGCCCGAGAAACCGCGGGCCCAGTACAACGTCGTTCCGGCCGCAACGATCACGAATCCGCAATGCGCGACGAGCACGCCGCGTCGCGCCCAGTTGTGCTTGTCCGCAAAGCTCCATTCGATCCCACCGAAGATGCGCTCCCGAATTTGCCAGCCCCGCGCGCGCAGCGTTTGCGCCACGCGAGCGCGCACCTCGTCGGGATCGCCCGGCATTTCAAAGTCCGCGTGCAGCGGAATCTTGTCGATGCTGACCGGCCGGAGCGGTGGAAGACGGGCCGGTATGACGCGTTTGAACGTACAGACCGCCAGCGAGAGTAAGATGAGCGCGATGATGCCGACGTACCACGGCGAGTGATAGACGTTGTCGAAGTTCAGCCGCAGAATCGCCCGAGCGATTGGCGCGGCATAGCTTTGGAAATAGAGGCTGGGATCCTCACCTTGTTGGACGATGACGCCGACGAGCGTCAGGAGGCCCCAGACTACGAAGAGCGAGACGGCGAAAAAGACGCTGCCGAAGGTTCGTACGAATTCGCCATAGGCCTGACGCGCAGCAGTTACCACGTTGTCACCCTTTTAGTTTGTCGAAGGGTGGACGACGGACCACCGCCGTTGGAGCGGGAGGATGATCCAAATCGAAATTTCGTAGAGTGCGTACATCGGCAGCGCGAGGAGCGCCATCGTAAGGGGATTGCCGTCCGGCGCCGCGATGCCCCCGGCGACGAAGAACGCAAAGAGCGCATGTCGCCGGTAGTGCATCAGCGAGGACGCGCTGACGATACCGAGCCGCGCGAGCCCGACGAGCACCACGGGCGTTTGAAAGACGAGCGCAAAGAGCAGAAATAGCATAAGAACGAAGTTCAGCGTCGAGGCCACCCCGAACGTCGGCGTTGCCACCGCGTCGGTAATGTGCAGCAACGCCGTGACGACGCGCGGAATCACGACGAAGTGCGCAAACGCAAGTCCGACGGCGGCGAGCACGACCGAGGGCAAAATGAAAGCGTAAACCATGCGGCGCGTTCTGGGATGCACCGCCGGTACGACGAAAAGCCACAATTGCTGGAGCAGCACGGGAAGCCCGATGACGATGCCGCCGATCACGGAGAACTTGAACTCGGTGAAGATCACGTCGGCAGGGCCAAACGCATGAAGCGCGATCCCGTTGAAATACTCGCGCATCATCCAGCGAATGACGAATTGCGACGGCCAAAAGAGTACGACGGCAATCGCGCCGACGGTCGCAAACGAGATCAGAAGACGGTTACGGAGCTCCCGCAGGTGCTCCGTAAAGGGCATCTCCTTTTGGTCCCATGCCGTTTCTTGCGGCGCGGGATGCGGATCTAGGACGATGGCGTGCCTTTATCGGGGGTAGGGGGTGGGATCGATTCGCCGCCGATCGTGCCGGCTTGGACGTTATCCATGACGTCGGCGTGTTGTGCGGCGGCGCGCTGGCGCGCCTCTTCCCGAGCGCGCGCGGCGGCCTCGTCCGCCTCGGCCTGTCCGACGAGAAACTCTTTCTTCGCTTGGCCGGCGATGCGCGCGAGTTTGGGCAGTTTATCCGCTCCGAAGAGCAGCGCACCGACGATGAGAATGCCGATGATGATCGGCGCATCGATGATTGCGAGAAGCGGATGAATGGTCATGATCGTAATGCCTCCGTGAGTCGTATCAATTCTCTCTTCGCCGCGCCCGGTTCGATCGGCTCCAACGCGTTCTTGGCTTGCTCCACGAAGCGGCCGATCTCTACCTGCGTGGCTTCCAGACCACCTTCTCGCGCGATGCCGTCGACGATTGCCGGGATCGCGTCGTTTGCCCCGTCATCGTAGAACCTGCGTACCTCCGCGCGGAAACCGCCGTTTCCCGACGCAAGCGCCGCGATCAGCGGGATCGTCGTTTTGCGCTCGGTGAGATCGTTCGCGGCGGGTTTGCCGAGCGAGCGTTCGTCGGCGACGATATCAAGCAGATCGTCTTTCATCTGAAACGCAATGCCGAAGGCCTCGCCAAAGTCGCGCAGCGCCCGGATTTCCGCGGCACTCCCACCGCCCATAACCGCGCCGCACTGCGCGGAGGCCGCAAAGAGCGATGCGGTCTTCTTGCGGGCGACCTCAACGTAGGTCTCGAGTGGCAAATCGAGGTTCCCTAGCGCTTGAAGCTGGAGCACTTCGCCGTCGCAGATATCCGCCAAGGTCGCCGAAAGCACGTTCGGAATCGGATGCGGATAATTGAGCGTCACGTTTTTGAAGATCCATGCAAAGAGGTAATCGCCCGCCAAAACGCTGACGCGGTTGCCATAGTCAACGGCCGTCGCGTTCACGCCGCGGCGCGTCGCCGCATTGTCGACCACGTCGTCGTGAATCAGCGTGGCGACGTGAATCAACTCCATATATGCGGCAAGATGAAGATGCTCGGCGGCATTCCCGCCGCACGCCTCGGCCGCCAAAAGGGTGACGCGCGGCCGCAGCCGTTTGCCGCCGGCCGCCAGCATTCGTTTCACGGCTTCGGTGATGATCGGATTGTCGGTCGAAAACGTCGCGGCGAAGAAGCGTTCGACGAGCGCGTGAAGATCTTCGAAGGTGCGAACGGCGCTCATCCGTTCGTTCCTTTGGTCCCGTAATGAACGGCGATCGCGCCGCCCATCAACGGCAGATAACCCGCGCCGGTGAATCCCGCACGCGCGAAGCGATCGCGCAGATCCGGCGCGTTGGGATGATGCGTCAGCGAATTCGGCAGATACGCGTACGCCGCCCGGGAGCCGCCGACGATACCGCCCAGCAGCGGAACGATACGGTAAAAATAGAGATCGAAGAGTCGCTTATACGTACGGTTCGGCGCCTTCGTCACGTCGAGGCTCACGAATCGCGCGCCCGGCCGCAAAACGCGAAGGATCTCGCGAAGCGTCGCGTCGACGTCGACGACATTGCGTAAGGAAAATCCCATGGTCGCACCGTCGAAGGCATCGTTCTCGAAGGGCATCGCCATAACGTCCCCTTCGACGAACGTCGCATTTCCGCGCGCATGCTGCGCGCGCTGCTGTGCGCGCTGGAGCATCGGCGCACAAAAATCGAGGCCGGTGACCTCGAGTGTGGGATCGTTACGCAAAAGACCAAAGACTAAATCTCCGGTTCCGCAGCAGCAATCGAGGAGCCGCCCGCCCCGCGGAGCCGCGCGCAGCCGGCTTGCCCGCCGCCGCCACC
>JAFAOZ010000048.1 GCA_019247395.1 Vulcanimicrobiota bacterium
GCACGTGATCGACGCGGTAGAGATAAAACGCCGGAAAGAATGCGGCAAGCCGTGCAACCAGCGCGAGTGCCGCACCGAACGAAAAACGCACCGCCCACTCATTGCGTAATCGCCGGCGCAGCCGGTCCCGCAATGCCGCCGCGCCGCCCGAGCTCCACAAATAGAAGAGCGCGAGGGCCTGAAACATTTGGGTCAGCACGAACCCGAAGACCGTCCAGTGCGCGCGGCGCGTCGCCGCCGCTTGCCGCGCGGGATCCGCCAGCAACGTGGCGGGCTCGCTGAGCAGCGTGTGGGCGGTCATCGCGTCGATGCGCACGTCAAGCGTGCTCGGCCGTTCCGCCGCGGCAGCTCTGCCGAGCGCGAGCGCGCCGATCAAAAGCGCGAGTGCGACCGTGGCCGCGAGCCTCATTTCTGCGGCAGCGGGCGCGCAGGGTTTCCGGCGACGCGCTCCCCGGCGGGCACGTCTTTCGTTACTACGGATCCGGCGCCGGTCAGCGCCCCGTCGCCGACTTTCACCGGCGCGACGAGCGAGGTATTCGAGCCGATCGAGACGTCGCTTCCGACGATCGTCTGATGCTTCTTCTCGCCGTCGAAGTTACAGGTAATCGTTCCGGCGCCCACGTTGGTTCCTTCACCGATGGTCGCGTCGCCGATATACGAGAGATGGCTTACCTTCACGCGGCGCGCAAGCTTGGATTTTTTGATCTCGACGAAGTTTCCGATGTGAGCGCGGTCGGACACGTTCGTCTCGCTGCGCAGATGGGCGAACGGCCCGATGGCGACGTCGCTGCCGATCGTGGAGTCGATCACCACGCTTTCGCGAACGGCGACGCGATCGCCGAGCATCGCATGGGAGAGCCGGCTGTTCGGACCGATCACGCATGCCGTACCGGCTTTCGATAGCCGCCCGATCGTCGTGTTCGGATAGATGATGGTATCGGCACCGATCTCGACGTCCGGCTCGAGATACGTCGTCTCCGGATCGACGATCGTGACGCCGTCGCGCATGTGCTGCGCGCAAAGCCGCGCGTTCATCTCCTTGCGCGCTCGCGCCAGCTCGACGCGATCGTTGATGCCGAGCACGTCCAGATGGTCGCCCGCCAGGACGGGGCGCACGCGTTTGCCCGCGCCTACGAAATAGGAAACCGTATCGGTCAAATAATATTCCGACTGCGCGTTGTCGTTGCTCAGCCGCGTCACGGCGTCGCGCAAGGCCGTTTCGTCGAACGCGTAGATTCCCGCGTTCATCTCGTCGATCTCCAGCTGTTCCGGCGTCGCGTCGCTCACCTCGACGATCCGCTCCACCGCGGCGTCTCGGCGCACGATGCGGCCGAAATACGACGGAAGCGGCATCTTGACCGTGACCAGCGACATGACCGCATCGTCGCCGTCGCGCGCTTCGAGCGATCCGACCATGCCGCGAAAGATCGCTTCGGTCACCAGCGGCATATCGCCGCAGGCAACGACGATGCGGCCGCCGGCGTGCGGCTGGAGCCGCTCGAGCCCAATACGCACGGCATGGCCCGTGCCGAGCTGCTCGCTTTGCAGAACGCTCGCGACGCCAAACTGCGCGATCTCTGCTTGGAGCTCCTCATTCGCGACGACCAAAATCTCGGAAATCCCGGCGCGGCGCAGTGCGTTGAGAACGTACCAAAGCATCGGCCGTCCGCACAGCTCGTGCAGCACTTTCGACCGCGAGCTCTTCATGCGCGTGCCCTTGCCGGCAGCAAGCACGATGGCGCGGATCACGCCGGCACCGTTTCGCGCGCCAGCACGTCGAGCGCATTGCGCAGCCGCTCGCGGCAGAGGTCGCGCCCGAGCAGTTCCATAGAATCGTACAGCGGTATGGACGTCGGGCTTCCGGTAATCGCAACGTAGAGCGGCCGCGCGACGTCGCGCACCTTCTTTTCGAGGGTCGCCGCGACGCGCTCGATCGCACTTTGGACGCCGAATGCGTTCCACACGGGAAGCGCGTCGAGCTCGGCGAGCGCGAGCGTCAGCGCTTGCCGTGCTTGCTCTTCATCCATTTTCTTGCCGACGAAATCGGCCGCGCGCACGGCGATGCGACCGGAGAACAGGAATGCAAGCAGCGAACCGACGTCGCTGAGCCGTTCGATGCGCGGCGCCGCCAGCGTCGCGATGCGCGCGAGCCGCTCGGGGGTAGCACCCCACTGCTTGACGCGTTCCACGAATGTCTCGGCGTCGAGCCGCTCGCGAATGTACCGGGCGTTGAGCCAATCGAGCTTCGGCACGTCGAAGACCGGACCGCCGATAGGAACGTGTGCCACGTCGAACCGTCGCACGATCTGCTGCAGATCCATCAGTTCGTCTTCGCCTTCGCGCGCGGCATTGGCCAATAATGCCAAGAAATTGACCAGTGCCTCCGGCAGATAGCCCATCGCGCGATAGAACAGGATGCCCGTCGGATTTTTGCGTTTGCTCAGCTTGCTCTTGTCCGGGTTGCGCAAGAGCGGCAAGTGCATCAGCTTGGGCGGCTCCCAGCCGAAATATGAGTAGAGCAGCAGATGTTTGGGAGCGCTCGAGACCCACTCTTCGCCGCGGAAGACGTGCGTGATTTCCATCAAGTGGTCGTCGACGACGTTGGCAAGGTGGTACGTCGGCAAGCCGTCGGATTTCACGAGCACCTGCATGTCAACGCTGCCGTACTCAAATTCGATGGGTCCGCGGCGAAGATCCTCGACGACGCAG
>JAFAOZ010000149.1 GCA_019247395.1 Vulcanimicrobiota bacterium
CGATTTGGATGACTCGCTGCGCTTCCTCAGTGTCGCTGCGCTCAGGATGACAGAGCGGAAGCAAAGTTCGGCCCTCGTCTTCTCGACCTGGGCCAATCAGAGACGTTCTAAAGTTCTTAGCGACGGAAGATTTTTGAAACGATGTCGCGAGCGAAGCGGAGCGCGTCGTTCTTCGTATTCTCGTAGAGTGCGGCGGCCTGACCCTTCGTCATATGCGCGCCGTGCTCGTGAAAGAACGTAACGCCTTCACCGACCACGATCGTACCGGCATACGCGATCGCCCCCTTGATCGCGATTCCGGCGACCGGAACGAAACCGACGAGCTCCCGCGCTAACGTGCGCCAGCCGAAACCGCCGCCGATGATCGGTAAGAGTTGCCAGGTGCGGCCGACGTCGGGCTCGCGGCCGTATGCAGCCTCGATGTGCAGCATCAGCATTACTTGAATGCCCGTAATCGCGACCATGTCGCCGGCCGAGGCGAAGGCACCCAAAACGATACCCACGAGCGGAATGTGATCCACCACCGCGCTCGCCAGCGCCACTTTGAGCGCGTTGTTCGCGGCATCCCGCGTGAGTTTCGCTGCGACCGTATCGCGCAGAACCGGCAAGTTTCGGCCGACGGCAATTTCGACGCCGCGCGCGCACTCGACCAGGTGTGCAAAGAATCGCCCGCGCAGCGGCTCGCGCGCAATCTCGCCCACGACGTATTCGCTCCACGTCCCGGGTTCGGGCGGCGTCGCCGGACCAGAACCCGTCGCTTGCGGATCGACGGTCAGCGCGAGGATCGGAACGCGCAGCAGGGCGAGCGATTCGAAATCAGCGCCACGGGCGTCGCCGGGGCGCCCGAGAAAAACGATTGCGCGCACCTCGTTCGGATTCGTGACGACCGGCGCTTCCGGCCGAATCGTCTCTAAGCACGCGGCGGCCTCGACGGGAACGGCGTCGTCATGGCCCGAGAGCAGGAGCGCGCGCAACTCCGCGACGAGCGCGGGATCGCCGCAGAGCAAGAAGCGAAACGGTTTACGAACGTGCACGCGCACGGCGCGCAGGTCGATACCTTTGCGAACGAGCGCGAAGAGATTGCGTGCGTCGGCGGCAGTTGCCACGTCGTTACAAGCCCAGCTTGTTCAGGTCGACGGCCATCGTGCCGTCCGCTTTGCGCAGCTCTTTCACGGGATCGTCGGTGTAATCGAGGTAGACGAGCCCCATGAAGATCTCGAGCGGCCATGCATGCATCTTATGAGCGTTGGCGACGTCGATGACCGACCCGCCGGAACTCTTAGCTTCGGCGATGACGCTCTCCGGCGTGCTCTTGATATCGGCTGCGACGATCGTCGCGGCTGCGACGTCGCCCGGCGTCAAGCCGTCGTGCAGCATCGTGCGATAGTCAACGCCTTTGCTTCCAAAGCGGTGCGAGAGCGCATACTGCAGCGTCGAATAGAGCTGTGGCGAAGTTCCTAAACCCAGGAGGGTAATCCGCGCCGAAAGCTGTCGCGAACGAGCCAAGTTAAAGAGCTCCGCACCTTCGGATGCGGACGACGCTGCGGAGCTGAGCTCCTCGACGCATTTCTTCATGAGCAGCGTAAGCCCGGCGTACTCACTGGGACTGATGTCGCCGCTGTACCCGACCGAGGCGTGATCGAGATCTTTGAGAAATTCGTCGACGTCGCCGAGCGTCTGATCCAACTGCGTGAGCGAGGCTCGCGCTGCATCGACCGAGCGCAGCAGTTCGCTGTCGGCGCGAGCGAGATCGCCGATCATTTGCGGGTACGAGGGGAAGATCGCGACCGATTCGGTCGGAACCGGCTTCATCGCGAACGGCGCGAGCATTTCTTTGTAGAGGTCCGAACTCTCTTTGAGTGCGCCGCTCTCCTTGTTCTTCTCGAGCGAACCGACGCCGCCGATCGGGCTCGTGTCGCCGCCCGCGTCCTGCAACGCGCTGTTCAGCGAGCGCGCCATCGAGGTGAGATTCTTCGCGATCGCCTCGACGCGGGAGCCACGCTTGATGTTGATCCGGCTAAGGTCTGGAACTTCGTATTGCAACGTGTTGATGCGGCTCTCGACGGCTTTGAGCTGGTTCTTGCCTTCGGATTCCCGCGCGCCGATTTCGACCGCATTCTGAGCGTGCGTCGCTTGGGCCGCTTCGACCGACGATTGGAGGTTCGGCGGATCGATGTGCGACAGCGCGACCTCTTGCGCGGTCATCTTTCGCAGCGCCGCGATTCGCTGATTCGCCGCCGCGCGCGTCTGTGCCGACCCAAGCTGTGCCGCTTCGGCCAAAGTTTGTTCGCTCTTATTCGGCAGGCCCAGCGCAAGCTCGGATTGACCGAGCTCGAGCAGCGCCTCGGAGCTCTGTGGATCTTGCTTGAGCACTTGATCGAGCCGCAGCCGCGCGAACGAATAGCGTGCGCGGTCTTCGTCGCTCGACGCTTGGACGAGCTCCTGCGCGGTGGTGACGTCCTTGGGATCCAGCTCGGGATAGCCCATCAAGTGCGCGACGCGCGCCGACGGATCGGGGTGATCTTCGAGGTACTTGCTGACGGCGTCACTGTGCTCGTCTTGCAGCACTCCCAAATGCGCCATCATCGTTACCATGGATTCGGGGTCGTAGCCCGCGCGCGACATCAGCTGCAATCCGTATCGATCGGCCTGTAGCTCGTCGCCGCGCTGGATCTTCGCCATGATGCCGGCCTCGGCCAGGCCGCCGAACTCGTAAATAATCGGCGAGAACATCGAGGCGAGCCCGAAGAGGAGATTGAGAACCTCCGCTTTGGATTCGGTGGTGAGGACGTGACGCCGCTCGATGTGTCCCGTTTCGTGACCGATGACGCTCGCGAGCTCGTCGTCGGATTGGACGAAGTCGATCAAGCCTTCGTTGACGTAGACGAAGCCGCCCATCGTCGCAAAAGAGTTGATCTGATCGTCCTTGATGATCTTGATGGAATAGGGGACGTCTTTGCGCGCCACCTGATTCCAAAGATTTCCCGCGACGCCTTGAACGTAGGCGTTGAGCAGCGGATCGGTCTCGATGACGCTCCCCTGGACGATCTCTTGATCGTAGGATTGACCGAGCGCGATCTCTTTTTGCGTCGACATTGCGAGCGCGGGCGCCGGGCAGAGACTGCCCAGCAGCGACAGGACGACTGCGAGTGGTAGTGTGCGACGAAACATAGGCGTTCGAGTACCTCTGTGTATTATATGTGGAAAACTGGGAAGAAGTTGCGAGTCCTTTGTGGATGGCGAGGGGGATGCATCCGATTCTTCGCGCAAAGCGCAGCGTGACACTCTTGCGGGGAAGGCTGGACGGCCTTGAAGTGACGCTGGGCGGTCGCGTCCTCGAAGAGGCCCTTGCCGAGCTGGAAGCTCGGCTTGCCGAACAGCCGAGCTTTTATCGCGGCTCCTCGGCCGTGGTCAACTTCGGTGACACCACGCCGACGGCCGCCGACCTGGCCCGATTACGTAACGTCTTGGAAGGAGCCGGCGTGACGATGCGCGCGCTTTGCGGCTCCGCGGAGGAACTTCAAGCCTTCGCGGTTGCAGACGGGTTGCAATACGACCCGCCCGCGACGCGCCTTTCCGACGGAGCGCGATCGCTGGTCGCGGACTTCGCAGGCGCGCGCAACGACATCGCGGCGCGCCGCAAGCGCGGCGAATCGAGCGTGCGCCGCGTTAAGTTGGACGCCGAACGCGCCCGGCCGGCGGAACTGCGACTCGTGGAAGCGCCGCAAGGCACGCTCTACCACGCCGCTACGCTTCGCGGAGGTCAGACGCTGCATCATACCGGTAACATCGTGGTCGTCGGCGACGTCAATCCCGGCGCAGAGCTCGTCGCTACCGGCGACGTTCTCGTCTTCGGGCGCCTCGCCGGAATCGCGCACGCCGGCGCCGGCGGCGACGAGAATGCGCGGATCTATGCCGTCGAATTGCTTCCGACGCAGTTGCGCATCGCCAGCTTCATCGGTGCCGACGAAGGGTTAGTGCAGCAGAACAAATCGCGACCCGAGGTTGCCGTTGCGCGGAACGGAAAGATCGCCGTGCTGTCGCTCGACGAACTGAACAAGCTCGAGTCGAGCGGAGCGTCGTCGGCATGAGTGCGCGCGCGATCGTCGTCACATCGGGCAAGGGCGGCGTCGGCAAGACGACGACCACGGCGAATCTCGGCGCGACCCTCGCGAAACGTGGGCGGCGCGTCATTTTGATCGACGCCGACATCGGCTTGCGTAATCTCGATTTGGTTCTCGGCCTCGAAAAACGTATCGTTTTCGATTTGGTCGAAGTCGCGGAGGGTCGCTGCCAGCTCAGGCAGGCGCTGATCAAAGACAAACGCTTCGATTCGCTCTCGATTCTTCCGGCGGCGCAGACACGCGAAAAGGATGCAATCACCCCGGAGCAATTCGCCGGAATCGTGGAGCGAGCATCCGAGGTGGCCGATTACGTGCTGATCGATTCGCCGGCGGGTATCGAAACCGGCTTTCGGAATGCCGTTGCGGGCGCGCACGAAGCGATCGTCGTTACCACGCCCGAGGTGAGCGCGATCCGCGATGCCGATCGCGTGGTCGGCAAGATCGCGGCTGCCGGAAAACCAATTCGACTGATCGTCAACCGCCTTCGCCCGGAAATGGTGCGCAGCGGCGACATGCTGTCGGTAGACGACGTCTGCGACGTGCTATCGGTCGAGCTGCTCGGCATCGTGCCCGACGATGAGGAAGTGATCGACACGACCAATCGCGGCGAACCGATCGTGTTGAACGAGTCGAACCGTCTGCGGGCGATCTACGATAAAATCGCTCGGCGCCTGGAAGGAGAGCTCGTTCCATTTACCAGCTTCGATAATCAGACGTTCTTCGGGCGCCTGATCGGCGCAATGAAAGCGGGGTAGACTCGTGCATCAAGTTCAAGCTCAAGATTCCCCTTCGACTCCACTTCCGCAGGGTCAGGATCGCTCAGGGCAGGCTGCTCCGTTGCCGGAGTCCGATGAGGCGAAACGCGGCCGCGCCATCGTCGTCACGTCGGGCAAGGGCGGCGTCGGCAAGACGACGACGACGGCGAACCTCGGTACGGCGCTTGCACGGCGCGGCGCGCGAGTCGCGCTGATCGATGCCGACGTCGGCTTGCGAAACCTCGATATCGTGTTGGGATTGGAGAGCCGCGTCCATCACCATCTGCTCGACGTCTTGGAAGAGCGCAGCTCGCTCGACGACGCGCTCGTGCCCGATAAGCACACCGACGGCCTCTTTTTGCTCGCCGCCGCACAGGCGCGCGAGAAGGACGACGTTGAGACGGCCAAGATGCAAGCGCTCGTTCTGAGCTTACGCGAGCGCTTCGATTACGTGCTGATCGACAGTCCCGCCGGCATCGAGCTCGGTTTTAAAAATGCCGTAGCCGGGGCGAGCGAAGCGATTGTGGTTTGCACGCCCGAGGTCGCGGCGGTGCGCGATGTGGATCGCGTTGTCGGATTGCTCGGCAATCGTTTTCGACCGCAGCTTATCATCAATCGTCTGCGGCCGCAGCTGGTTCGTAAAGGCAAGATGCTCTCCGTTGAAGACGTGAACGGCATTCTGCGCCTGCCGCTGCTTGGCGTGATTGCCGACGAGCCGGAGATCATCGTCACCACGAATCGCGGAGAACCGTTGGCGCTGCGGGCGCAGAGTTCAACCGGTGCTGCGTATCACGCTATAGCAGCGCGTGTCGCCGGTGAAGACGTCGCCGCGCCGGTGCCTCCGGAATCGAAAGCCTCGATTTTCGAGCGTATCGGTTCGATGTTCGGAGGAAAGCGCCGATGATCGAGTTTCTCAAGCGGCTCTTCGGGCAGCAAGGCTCCAGCGCGACGGCAAAGGAGCGGTTGCGTTTGGTCTTGATGACGGATCACCTCGAGCTCGCACCCGAGATGATCGAGTCGATGAAGCGCGACCTCGTCGAGCTGATATCACGCTACGTCGAAGTCGATCGCGAGCGAATCGAAGTCAACTTCGAACGGCAAGATCGCACCCTTGCCATGTTGGCAAACATTCCGATTCTTGGGGTAAACCGGCCCAACGGAAACGGCGCGGTTACGCATGAGACTCCAAGACCGCAACCGGAGCCGGTCGCAGGAGCCGACGCACCCTCCGATGCGCCGGCGGCCGAAACGAAGCCGCCCGTGCGAAAACGAAAGCGCCGGAAGAAGTCACAGCGCGCGAGGACGCAGCTACCCTCTACAGCGTAGTCGTTTCGGATGGCCGTCGTTACCTGGGGCAGCGGAGCCAAGCGGTATCTGCGCAATTTCAACTGGCCGCTCGCGGTCGCCGGGCTCTGTATCGCGTTCATCGGCCTGGCGTGCGTGCGCTCGGCGGGCCTGCACACGCCCGGAGCCGCCGGCGAATTTTCAAAGCAGATACTCTATTTAACGCTCGGCGTTCCGGTGATGATATGCGTCTCGCTCATCGACTATCGCACGTGGCAGCGCTGGGCGCCCGGCCTGTACGTGCTCAACTTGCTGCTGCTGCTTTTCATTTTGCGGGGCGGGCATAGCGCGCTCGGCGCGCAGCGATGGATCTCGCTTGGACCGCTCGGCACGTTCCAGCCGTCGGAACCGGCGAAGCTGGTGATTGCCATTGCGCTCGCCGCGGTGTTGTGCCGCGGCACCTACAAAAATCTCCAAGAGCTTTGGAAGCCGCTCGCGGCCGTAGCCGTGCCGGCGCTGCTCATTTTGAAGCAGCCCGATCTTGGAACGTCGCTCGTATTGCTTGCGATCTTGAGCGTCGAGCTCTTCTTCGCGCTTCCAAAGATCGGTGATTTCGGCATTTATGCGCTCGGCGTGCTCGTCGTCGCGGCGGCAGCGCTCGGAACCAATGCCGTGCTCAAGCCGTTTCAGCGCGCGCGGCTCTTCGTCTTTCTCAACCCACGAGCCGATCCGCAAGGCGCGGGCTACAATTTGAATCAGTCGAAAATCGCAGTCGGAAACGGTGAATGGTTTGGACGCGGTCTCTATCACGGCACGCAGACCCAACTGAACTTCGTGCCCGAGCATTCCCGCGATTTTATCTTCACCGTTTTGGCCGAAGAGTGGGGTTTCGCGGGAGCCGCCGCCCTGTTGTTCCTGTACGCCGCCGTGCTCTACGGCGGGATACGAAGCATGCTCGCGGCCCGCGATCGTTTCGGATTTCTGCTAGCCGCCGGCTTGGTTGGAATGCTCTTCTTTCACGTGCTCGTCAACCTTGGAATGACGATCGGCATCATGCCGATCACCGGCATACCGCTGCCGTTCATGTCGTACGGCGGGTCGGCCATGCTGACGGACTTCGTGGCCTTCGGAATCCTGCTGAACATTTACGGCCAAAGGGACCGCGACGTACTCGGCAACGCTTGATCGCGAGCCTTCGGGGATTTGCCCGCCGCGCCGTCGTAGTGCGGGCGTGCCGATGAGCAGTATACAACGCCTTGCACGTTGCGTTCGCGCAGCCGCCGTCCCGATCGGTCTTTCGCTCGCTGCCGCTTGCGCCGGTTCGCCGGCGAACCCGGGACTGCCGTCGGGGAGTGCCGAGCGCGCCGCGCCGTTCGTCGGTGCGCCGGGTCGTGCCGTCGCCGGCAAAATCGATCACGTCATCATCATCATTCAAGAGAATCGAAGCTTCGACAACCTGTTTGACGGTTTGCCCGGCGCCGATACGCAATCGTACGGTTACGATAGCAAAGGCAAAAAAGTCAAACTGACGCCGATCTCGCTCGCCACGACCTGGGACGTGCAGCACGACTTCAACGGCTTCTTCGAAGACTGCGACGGCCGCGGAAAATTCCCAGGCACGAAGTGCCGCATGGACGGATTCGATAAGGAGCTCGTAGGCTGCGGGCTCGGTAACCAACCGAAGTGTCCGAGCGCGCATCCGCAGTACGCATACGTCCCGCGCAGCGAAGTCGCTCCGTACTTCGACATGGCGAGCCAGTATGTCGTCGGTGACCGAATGTTCGAGTCGAATATAGACGGCAGCAGCTTCGTCTCGCATCAGTACATCATCGCCGGGCAGGCAAATTCGACCATCGACGTTCCGTTCGGCGGCCCCTGGGGATGCGGCGGCGGTCCCGGCGATCTCATCAACACGCTCACGACGCAGCGCCAGAAAGGGCCGCCGCTCGAGCCCTGCTTCGATAATGCGACGCTTGGCGACGAGCTTGACGCCGCAGGCCTGTCGTGGAAGTACTACACCAAAGTGGTTCACGGTCACAGCGCGTTATGGAACGCCTATCAAGCGATCAAACATATTCGTTACGGCAAGGACTGGAAGAAGGACATCATCAGCCCGCAAAAGCGCTTCTTTAAGGACGTCGCGAATGGACAACTCGCCGCGGTGAGCTGGGTCACGCCCAGCTGCCGTAACTCCGATCACGCGGGCTGCGATTCCAAGACCGGTCCGCACTGGGTCGCCTCACTGGTCAACGCGATTGGGGAATCGCCATACTGGAAGACGTCGGCGATATTTGTTTTCTGGGACGACTACGGCGGCTGGTACGACCACGTAGCGCCGCGCTACGTCGACGATGACGGGCTCGGCTTTCGCGTGCCGCTCGTCGTCATCTCGCCGTATGCGAAAAAAGGCTACGTTTCGCACGTGCGTTACGAGCACGGCAGATTGCTGCGGTTCATCGAAGACCGGTTCGGCCTCGCGCCGCTGTCCGCCAGCGATACCCGCGCAAATTCGCCCGCGGCCGACTGCTTCGACTTTTCTCAGCCGCCGCGAACCTTTCACCGCATCGCCTCGCCGATGACGCGGCGCGACTTCGAGGCACAGCCGCTCGACGATCGGCCGCCCGACACGCAGTAGGACCGGCTCGGCAGGTCCGCTTCCGCCGGCCCGGGAACGAAGGCCCTCGTCGGCAGGCTCCGTCCGATGACGAAGGGCCGCCTGACAAAGTTTTTTACTACAGTTTTCGCGAGCAAGCCAACGGCGGCGTAATTGCCGCCCCGCCTAGCGCACCAAAGGGAAGCGCGGCGAGGGCACGCTCGCAGTTTGAGGGACAATTTGTCGAGCGAGATATTAATCTCGAGCGACCCGTGGGAAAACCGGGTCGCCATACTTGAAAACGGCGAGTTAGCCGAACTCTACATCGAGCGCGAAGAGAAAGTCATCGGCTCGATCTTCAAAGGCAAAGTGCAGAACGTGCTGCCGGGCATGGGGGCCGCGTTCGTCGATATCGGCTTGGGCCGAAATGCCTTCCTTTACGTCGACGACATCAACAAGGCGCCGCTGAACATCGGCGACGTCGAGATCACGTCGGGGCACAGCGGCTTCACGATCAGCGAAAAGGTGAAGCGCGGCGACGACGTACTGGTTCAAATCGTCAAGGAGCCGCGGGGCCTCAAAGGTGCCCGAATTTCGACGAACATTTCGCTGCCGGGACGCTACCTGATCTTGATGCCGACCGGCAAATACTCCGGCGTTTCACGCAAGATCGAGTCTGCGGACGAGCGCGACCGCCTCAAGGCGGTCATGAAGCGAATCCGGCCCGAGGGCATGGCCACGGTCGTACGCACCGCCGCCGCCGGAGCGAGCGAGGCCGAGCTGATCGCCGACCTGGGCGTGCTCATTCGCATGTGGCATGGCATCCTGGAGATGTACAAGCGTGCGGCGTCACCTTCGCTCCTGCACAAGGATATGAACCTCGTCTACAAAGCGGCGCGCGACTTTATCACCGCCGACGTGGATCGCGTGCTCATTGACGACGAGGAAGAGTATCGAAAGATTCGCGACTTCTTGCAGCTGCTCGGACCGCAATATATCGACCGGATCGAATACTACAACTCGGGCCGGTCGCTCTTCGACGACTTCAAGATCGACGACGAGCTGGCGAAACTGATGCGCCCGAAGATCAATCTGCCCTCAGGCGCTTCGATCGTGATCGAGTCCACGGAAGCGCTGACGGTAATCGACGTGAATTCCGGCAAGTTTACGGGCGGCCGAAATCTAGAAGACACGATTCTCAAGACGAACATCGAAGCGGCCGAGGAAATCGCGCGTCAAGTGCGGCTGCGCGACATCGGCGGGATTATCGTCGTGGACTTCATCGATATGGCGTCCGAAGCGTCGCGCGAGAAAGTCGTCAAGACGATGGAGGAGCACTTGCGGCGCGACCGCACGCGTGCGACGATCCAATCGTTTTCGAATCTGGGCTTGCTCGAATTCACGCGCAAACGAATCGGTAAGGATCTCGGCAGCCAGTTGCGGGGCGCATGCCCCACCTGCAACGGCATGGGGAGCGTCATGTCGGCCCAATCGGTTGCCATTGATACCTTCCGGCATATTCGCGAGGAAGCGGCGAACGGCAGCGGCGACGTTCTCGTACACGTCGCTCCGACCGTTGCGGTGCAAATGGATTATTGGTACGAAGAGGAGTGCCACGAGCTGGCGCGCTCGGTCGGACATCCGATTCACGTTCGCGTCGATCCGATGATTCATCCCGAAAAGGCGCGCGTCGAGATGACTGCCGAGATCAAGCGGCGCGAGCATCCGTTGCGCGTCGGCGACGAGCATGACGTCGAGCTCTTGCCCGGGCGATTGCCAAACGCGACGTCGGCTGCAGCGGTGATCGACGGACACCTCGCCGAGGTGGAAAACGGTGCGAACAATGCCGGCAACTTCGTGCGCGTTCGCATTATCGACGTAGACGACAAGGACGACTACGTCCTGGCCGAGATGGTAACGGCCGGCGCGAAGCCGCGCCGCCGCCGGCGCGGCGGCCGACGCGCCGAGGTTTCCGCGGCGGAGCAGACTCGCCAACTTCGCGAGCTTGCCGAAGACGCGGCGCGCCAGTCGGCGTCGCGTCCGCCGATCGGAATCTCGCCGGTCACCGAAGAGGAAGAAGCACAAGACAAGGCACTGGTGGCCGAGCGCAAAGGCGAGGCCCAGCCCGATGCGATCATCATCGCGGAAGGCGCGGTGCAGCATGCCGCCGGCGAAGGCCGTCGCAAGCGCCGCCGCCGCCGGCGCGGACGCGGCCATTCGGAGAACGGCGTTCAAGAAACCGCGTCGCTTCAGGAGAGCGTCGCACCACCACTTTCCGATACGGTCCCATCGGCGGACGGTGCCGGAGGACATCGGCGCCGGCGTCGCCGGCGGCGGGGACGCCGCGGGCGCGGCGGCGGCCTCTCACCATTGCTTACGGCGGAGCGCCAAGTCTTCGAAGTTTCGTCGGACGGAGGGACGCAGGTAACCGGCACCGGCGCCGCGCGCGAACCCTCGCGCGCCATCGCACCCTTCGCCGAGGCACCGCCTGCGGTCGAACCGCCGCCGCCGAGCCTGACCGCCCCGCCCGAGGAGGCACCGCAGGCAGCGAAGCCGACGCGGCGACGCCGCACTCCCCGCGCAAAGGTCGAGACCCCGATCGCCGGCGAGCTGGAGAGTCCGGTGGAAGCGCCGTCGCTGCCGGCGGCCGAGACCAAGACGCGCCGCACGCGCAAAACGAGCGGCGATCAAGCCAAGCCGGCGCGAAAACGAAAAGCCGCCGGAACGGCGGCCTCGCGCAAAAAATCGTCGTAGGAACGGACGGCGGTTAGCTTCCGCCGTCCTCCTGAACTTCGTGGGCTAACTTGTCGTCGAGATACTGGATCGCGCGAGCCAGCTGATCGTCTTTCGCCGGCTGACCGAACTGAGGGTGCTTGTTCTCGCCGATCACGACGTCCGGCGTGATTCCTAAGTGGTTGATGTCGCGGTTGCGCGGCGTGAGATAGCGTGCCGTCGTTACTTTGATGGCACTTCCGTCGGGGAGCGGTATGATCGTCTGCACGACGCCCTTACCGAACGTCTTGGTGCCCATGATCGTTCCAACCGCGCTGTCTTGAATCGCACCTGAGGTAATCTCGGAGGCCGAGGCAGTGTAGCCGTTGACCAAAACGACGAGCGGGATCGGATTGATTGCGGTATCGTCGGCGTCAAGCGTGGTTATGTTCGAAGCCCGCGATTCGACCGAAACAATCGGACCGCTGGGAATGAATTTGGAGCTCACCGCAACGGCCG
>JAFAOZ010000258.1 GCA_019247395.1 Vulcanimicrobiota bacterium
CCGCCGTCGAGCTGGCAAAGGATTGGCGGCAAGACCGGGCGTTGCGGCGTTTAGAGGCACTCATGCTGGTGGGAAATCCGGAGCATCTCTTCTTACTTTCTGGAACCGGCGACGTGATCGAACCCGACGAGGGCGTCGCCGCCATCGGCAGCGGCGGCGCTTATGCGCAGGCGGCCGCGGCCGCACTCCTTCGCAATACAGAGCTCGACGCCGCCGAAATCGCGCGCAAGGGGTTGGAGATCGCCTCGGAGATCTGCATTTACACCAACACGGATATCACCGTCGAGACGCTGCCGTGACCACGATGCTTTCCACGACGCTCGATCCCGCCCGGCTGACGCCGCGACAAATCGTCGAAGAGCTCGACAAGTATATCGTCGGCCAAGGCAAGGCAAAACGTGCGGTCGCGATTGCGCTGCGCAATCGCTATCGACGCGCGAACGCGCGCGAAGATTTACGCGACGAGATTACGCCGAAGAACATCCTGATGATCGGGCCGACCGGCGTCGGCAAGACGGAGATCGCGCGGCGACTGGCGGCGCTCGTCGGGGCGCCCTTCGTTAAAGTCGAAGCAACGAAGTACACCGAGGTCGGATACGTCGGGCGCGACGTCGAGTCGATGGTGCGGGACTTGGTCGAAGCATCGATTCGAACCGTGACCGAAGAGCGGCGCGACGAGGTTCGCGAGCTTGCGGCGCGTCATGCGGTCGAGCGCGTCATTGACGTGCTGCACCCCGAGACGCGTCCGCCCTCGTCGCAGACCCCCGGAAATCCGCTCGGAGCCGCGCTCGGCTCGATCTTCGGCAGCGGTTACACGGCCTCGCAATCACAGCCCGGCCCGTCGGCCGCCGTCTCCGCGGACGCGCAGCGCGTGCGCGAACAAACGCGCGGTGAGATCGAGCGCGGGTTCTACGACGTTCGCCTCATCGAAATCGAGGTCGAGGAGACGCCGAGCGTCCCGATTGGCGTAATCGGAGCGGGCGGCGACCAAGGCGGCGATCTCGGCGAAATGCTCGGCGGAATACTGCCGAAGCGCCGAACGAAAAAACGCGTCACCGTTGCGGAAGCTCGCCGCATTTTCGAACAAGAAGAGGCGGCCAAACTCATTGACACCGATGCGGTGAAGCGAGAGGCGTTACGCCGCGCCGGCGAGGACGGAATCATCTTTATCGACGAGATCGACAAGGTTGCCGGCTCTTCGCAGCACCGCGGCGGCCCGGACGTATCGCGCGAGGGCGTACAGCGCGACATCTTGCCGATCGTGGAAGGCTCTACGGTCAACACCAAGCACGGTCCGATCAAAACCGACCATATGCTCTTTATCGCGGCGGGCGCGTTTCATATCAGCAAACCCTCCGATCTCATTCCCGAGCTGCAAGGGCGCTTGCCGATCCGCGTCGAGCTCAACTCTTTGACTGCCGAAGACTTCAAAACGATACTAACGCAACCGAAAAATGCGCTCGTCGAGCAATACAAGGCGCTGCTGGCGACCGACGGCGTGACGCTTGCTTTCACCCAGGATGCAATCGAGCAGCTTGCCGAGTTTGCGATGCGTGTGAACGAGCAAACCGAAAATATCGGCGCGCGCCGGCTGCATACGGTCCTCGAGCGCGTACTCGAGGACGTAAGTTTCGACGCGCCCGAGACGACCGGCCAAGTAACGATTGACGGCGCCTACGTGCGGGCGCGTCTCGCCGACGTCGTCGCCAACGCCGACCTGTCCGGATACATTCTTTAAGCGAATTCCCATGGCGCTCCGGCAGGGGCTGGAGGCGCCGCAGCGGATGTTCTGTGATCATGAAAAATTCGATCGGCGTTCTTTTTGCGAGCCTTGCAGGCGCTGGGCTGTTGGCAGCCTGCAATAATGGTTCGATCAACGTGCCGCCCGGCACCGGTACCAACTGCGGCGGGCCGCCCAGTGTCAATCAGCTACAGGTCCTTTATCCGAAACCTCATTCGAGAGTCTCGCCGCTTCTGCAGAACATCTTCATTTCTACGAAGGGCACTCTGCCGCCGAACAATCAATTCAATTTCTACCTCGTTGCCGGCAATACGTCGTTCTTTACGTCGCTCTTCCAGGGCACCAGCGCCTCGCAGATTCCGAATCCGCACGCAACGCCCGGGTATTCTAATCCGACCTATTACGTCACGTCGCTGCCACCGAGCGTACCGCTCGGCACGGGCCAAACGGTGAATATCTATTGGAATGACGGCGGGACCGGCTGCTCGCCGCACTTCCTCGTTTCGACGTTCCGCACGAAGTAGTCGCACCGGCCGGTAGGGGGCGGCACCGGCAAAGAATAAGCCGCCCTCAATGGCTTATCTGCGCGAAATCCTCACCGAGGGTCATCCAACGCTGCGCAAAATCGCAAAGCGGGTGGACCCCAAAGAGATCCGCGAGCCGCTCTTTCAGCAGCTGATCGACGACATGTTCGCGACGATGTACGACGCGCCCGGAGTCGGCTTGGCCGCGCCGCAAGTCAACGTCTCCAAACGCCTCTTCGTCATTGACGTTCGCGACGACGAGCACGAAGCCGCCGTCGTCATCAATCCAAAGCTCGAAAGATGCGGCGATGACATCGAGCTCAAGGAAGGCTGTCTTTCCGTTCCCGGCATGGTCGGCGATATTCACCGCAGGGAGCGCGTCGTCGTCACCGGCCTCGACCGCAACGGTCAGAAGATCCGCCTCGAAGGCGACGGCCTCTTCGCGCAATGCGTTCAGCACGAGGTCGATCATCTCGACGGCAAGCTGTACATCGACCGCGCGACGAACGTGCGTCCGGCCCTTACTGAGGAAGAGAAAGAAACAGCGGAGGCTTGAGAGCCCTTTTTTTCGGCACGAGCGAGTTCGCGGTGCCGAGTCTGCGCGTGGCTGCGGAACGCACACAACTCGCCGGCGCTATTACGCAGCCGGATCGTCGCGCCGGCCGCGGGCAGCGGCTGCGGCCGAGTGCCGTCAAATCGGCGGCGGAGCGACTCCGCTTGCGCGTGTATGAACCGCACGATCTTCGGCAGTTCGCCGCCGAGCTCGGCGACGAGCCGTTCGATCTCTTCGCGCTCGCCTCGTACGGCCGGATTCTTCCGAAATCGTTGATCGAGATGCCGCGTCGCGGCGCACTGAACGTGCATCCGTCGCTGCTCCCGAAGTACCGCGGCGCCACGCCGATTCAATCTGCGCTTGCAAACGGCGACCGTGAAACGGGCGTGACGATCATGCTGATGGATGCCGGAATGGATACCGGCGACATCGTGCTGCAAGAGCGTATCGCGATCGCGCCGGGCGAAACCTACGGCGAACTGCACGACCGTCTCGCACAGCTCGGCGCAGAGCTGCTCGACCGTGCGATCGAGCTCGCGCAGCAGGGCGCGCTCGCGCACCGGCCTCAGACGGGCGAGCCGAGCGTGACCCGGCCGATTGAGAAGAAGGATCTGCTGGTCGATCTTTCGTGGCCGGCGCAGCGCGTCGTCGATACCGTACGCGCCTTTTCACCGCAGCCGGCGGCACGCGCCGAACTGGCCGGCGAGGTCGTCAAACTTTTGCGCGCGCACGTCGCCCCGGACGGACGCCTTGAGATCGACGAGCTGATCGCTCCCAATCGCGGACGCATGTCGGGCGCGCAATATTTGCGGAGCCGGCAATGAATGCGCGCGAGCTGGCACTGGCAGTCGTGCGGGACGTTTTTCCGGCGCACGGCTCACATGCGGTCGAGCGCACCGCGCAGGCCGCCTTCGATTATCGCGCGCGCCGTTCGACGCTCGACCAACGCGATCGGGCGTTTGCCGCGGAGCTGGCATACGGCGCAATTAAAATGCGCCGCGCGCTGGATTGGCATTTGGATCCGTTCATCACGCATCCAGGCCTCCCGCAGGTAGTCCGCGAGATCCTACGGCTCGCCGCGTACGAACTCGTCTATACGCGTGCCGACGTGCACGCAACGGTGTTTGAGTTCGTCAACCTGGCTAAACGCTTCAGTCACCGAGGGCTCGCGAATCTGGTGAACGCGGTACTGCGCTCCCTACTGCGTGCGACGCCCGAGGAGCCGCAACGCGACTCGTTTCCAAGTGACGACGAGTACCTCGCAACGCGATATTCGTTGCCGACGTGGCTGGTGCGCCAATGGCGCAGCGTCTTTGAC
>JAFAOZ010000265.1 GCA_019247395.1 Vulcanimicrobiota bacterium
GACTTCCGGCAGCGGTTGTGCGGTTGCGCGCTCGCGCAGCTGCAGCAGCGCGATGCGTCCTGCCTTAGCTGCGGCGTAACTCTCCAACGACGGTGTCGCACTTCCGAGCAAGAGGATGCCGTTTTCACGTTGCATACGTTCCCGCGCCACCGCAACGGTTTGATAGCGCGGCACGACCTCTTGTTTGTATGACGGATCGTGCGACTCGTCCACGATGAGTAACCGCACCGCACTCAGCGGTGCGAAGACCGCGCTGCGTGCTCCCACAACCACGTCGATCTCACCGCGCGCGCAGGCCTGCCACGCGTCGAATCGTTCACGTTCCGAAAGGGCGGAGTGCAACACGGCCAAACGATCGCCGAATGCGGTTTCAAATCGCCGCGCCGTCTGCGGTGTCAGGGAGATTTCGGGAACGAGGACGATCGCGCGGCCGCCTCTGCGCAGGACGCCTTCGATCGCACGCACGTAAATCAGCGTTTTTCCGCTCGCGGTGACGCCGTACAGCAATGCCGCGTTGAACTTCCCCTGTGCAAGCGCGTTATCGATCCAACTAATGGCGCGCGCCTGCTCCTCCGTCGGAACCAGCTCAGGTTCATTCCGCGTACCCGCCCGGCGTTCCGAGTGCGGGCGAACGTGACGCTCGCGCAGCGCTCCGATTCGCACGGCGCGCGTGATGACCGCCGCACTGAAACCGGCGAGCACTGCGTCGGCCCGCGGGATCCCGGGCCGTTCCCGCACGAAGGCGAGCAATGCTTCGGCTTTTTTGCCGCGTATCGAGCGATCGCCCGGCTCGAGCACGCGTACGCGATACTCGCCCGTTCGCGGATCCACGATGCGCCGTTCTCGCACGAGCGCGCCGCCGCGCACTAACGCGCGCAGGTAGGCTAAAAGCGCCGCACGGTCGGCCACGCGCCGCGCCTCGGGATGACGCAGCAATTGCTCGAGGCTGAAGCCGTCGGCGAGATCCTCCCAAATTAGTCGAATCAACGCACGCGGCATCGACCGGAATCGGTGAGGATCCGGCCGGCCCGCCCGTGCGAACGAGTCGCGCACGCGCGGGATCGCATCGGCCAGCACGACCGCCGAAAGCGCTTCCCCCAGCGTGCAGAGATACTGCCGCGCCATGAAACGCGCGAGCTCTAAGCCTGCTTCATCGAAGGCTCGCGCCACGTCCAAACGTTCCGCGACGCTCTTGAGCGGTTGCGGCGAGCGTTCGATCTCGCGGACCGGCGAAACGATGAAGGCGAGCACCTCGCGACGACCCAGCGGAACGCGCACAACGTCGCCGACCGCGAGGGTGATACGGCCGGCGTCGTACGTCAGCGGCATATCAAAACGCGACGATCGAATCGCGGGGAGCGCGTCAACGACGCGCATCCACCGTCCCAGGGGGCTGCGACAGCTTTGCCAGCACGGCACGAACGCTGCGCGGATCGCATTCGATCCCGTATTCGACGTCGCCGAGCGAGCGCGGCAACACGAACCTAAGCCGTCCGTTTCGCTTCTTCTTATCGCTGCCCATCGCCGTGAAGATCGCGCGCGGCTCGAGCGGGATCTGTAGCGGGAGACCCACCAGCGTCAAGAGCGCAAGCACGCGCAAGTATTCGCGCTCGCTGAATCGCCCCGTGCGCAGCGCGAGCAGTCCGGCGGCTCGCAACCCGACGGCCACCGCCGCGCCGTGGGAAACGCGAAAGCCGGACGCGCGCTCGATGGCGTGCGCGAAGGTATGTCCGAGATTGAGCAGTTCGCGCGAGCCGGCTTCGAGGCGATCGTCGGCAACCGTCATCGTCTTCACCTTGACGGCCATCTCGATCACATGGGCCCACGGCCACCGCGCCAACGGATGCGGCGCGAGCTCCTCCAACTCTTCGAAGAAATCCCCGCCTTCGATAATTGCCGCCTTCACGATCTCCGCCAAACCCTCTCGCATCGCGCGAGCCGGCAACGTCCGCAGCGCCGACACGTCGCAAAAGACCGCTACGGGATCGCGAAAGGTGCCCGCCAGGTTCTTGCCGCCGCGCAGATCAACGCCGGTCTTACCGCCGATGGCCGCATCGACCATCGCAACCAACGACGTGGCGACGTGCGCGTACTCCACGCCGCGCATGTAGATGCCGCACGCAAAACCAAAAAGGTCGCTCGCGACACCGCCGCCGGCTCCCACGACGAGACCGCTGCGCTCCACGCCCGCGGCCAGAAGGGCGTCGAGAGTTTGCTCCACCGTTGCAAGCCGCTTGCGCCGTTCGCTCAGTGCAACGCGAAGCGGTGACGGAGCGGCTATCGCTGCGCGAACGCGCGCGATTCGCGGGCGAAGGTTTGGGTTCGCATCGACGAGCATCGCGCTCACCGGCCCCCGCCGGCGCGCAAACGCGCGCAGCTCATCCTCGAGGTCGTCTCCGATTAGGATCGGATAGCCGAGATCGTTATTGAGCGACGGTTCCACGCAGCCACTCGACGATCTCCGCGACGACGGTCGCGTCGCTTCGCCGCGCCACTTCCACGACGTGATCCGCTTTTTCGTACTCCGTCATTCGCGTCGCGTACAACGCACCGACGCTCTCTAAAGTGGGCGCCGATCCGAGCACCGGACGCACCTCGCGGCTGCGCCGTACTCGCGCGAGGATTTGCTCGGCGGGAACCTTGATGAAGACGCGATAGGCACGCTCGTCGAGCAACTTACAATTCCGCTTCACGGTCAGTGCTCCGCCGCCAAGTGCGATGACGCTCCCCTCTTCGCGGTCGAGGGCCGTTTGAATCGCCTCGCTTTCATATCGACGGAACGCCGTTTCGCCCTCGTTTGCGAAAATCGCCTGAATTGAACCGTGGTTTTGGACGATCAGCGCGTCGGTATCGCAGAACGGCCGGCGCAGTTTCTTCGCCAGCTTGCGGCCGATCGTCGTTTTCCCCGACGCCATGAATCCGACGAGCGCAACGTGGCGCTTCATCCGAAGAGCGCGGCGGCGGCGGCTCGGCTGCGCTGTAGATTGTCGAGCGTCTCCTCCATTGAATCGCCACCGTATTTCTCGAGGAGCGGTGCCATGAGTGCGAGCCGAACCATCGCTTCGCCGACGATCGCCGCCGCAGGGACGACGCAGACGTCGCTGCGCACGATCGTTGCGGGCGCATCCGTGCGCTCGTGAAGATTGACCGACGGCAGCGCTTTCATCAGGGTCGGAATCGGTTTGACCGAAACCCGCAATACGATCGGCTCGCCGTTGCTCATCCCGCCCTCGATGCCGCCCGCGCGATTGCTCGTACGCACGACGCGCCCCGCGTCGAGTGCGAAGACGTCGTGCGCCTGCGAGCCCAACGTGCCGGCCACATCCGCACCGAGACCAATCTCCACTGCGCGGACCGTCTGCATGCCCATCACGGCGCCGGCAAGCGTTCCGTCGAGGCGTTGCCCGGGCTGTCGATTGCTGCCCACGCCGACCGGCATTCCATCGATGCGAACGACGAACCGTCCGCCCAACGTGTCGCCGGCGCTTTTCGCGGCGTCGATTGCGGCGACCATTTGTGCCGCCGCGCCGGGATGGGGGCAGCGAACGTCGCTGCTTTCCACTTCCGTTTGCTCCCAATCGTCGAGCTCCGGCGCTTCGACGTCGCCGATCTGGCTGACGTAGCTGCGCGTGCGAACTCCGAGCGCCGATAAAAACTGCGCGCAGATTGCGCCGAGGGCGACCCGCATTGCGGTTTCGCGCGCGCTCGCGCGCTCTAGGACGTTGCGCAGGTCGCGCTGCCGGTACTTCAGCGCGCCCGCGTAGTCGGCATGGCCCGGCCGCGGGTTGGTTAGCGCCTCGCCGCCACCTGATATCGGATCCATCAAGGCGCGATTCTTCGGCGTTTCGTAATCGCGATTACGAACGATTATGGCAATCGGCGAGCCGAGCGTTTCGCTGCCGCGAACGCCTGCGAGAAACTCGATCCCGTCCCGCTCGATCTTCATGCGCGCGCCGCGGCCATACCCTCCTTGGCGGCGTGCCAACGTATCGTTGATCTCGTCCACGTCGAGACGCAAATGCGCGGGAATACCATCCAGAATGCCGACCAGTGCCGGGCCGTGCGATTCACCCGCCGTGAGATAGCGGAACATTGCGGCGTGCTTCGGCGGCGCTCGGCGCCCCTACTTCACACTGCACCCGCAAGCGTTGCAGCGCCGAACGATGAAGCCGCGTGACGTGGCGCCGCGAGTAGCCCAAGCGGGCCGCTACCTCCACGACGGTGCGGCATTCTAAATGAATCGCAATGACGATGCACCGCTCGAGCGGCGCCAGAGGCCTCAGCATCGCTTCGACCGTCAAGCGGTCGAGCAGATCGTCGATGCCGCCCATCTGATGAGCGCATTCGCTTCCGGCCACGACCTCGAGCGGCAACGTCGGCGCGCATGCACGGCCACGATCCCGCACGTAGTGCATCATCTCGCCGCATACGAGCAGCGATGCGAACGCCTCGAATGGCGCGCCGCGCGACCGGTAACGGTCGACGGCCTTGATGAGTCCGATTGCGCCGACCTGCTCGAGATCGCCTCGCTCGAGTCCGCTACGTCTGAAGCGCCGCGCAGCACGGCAGCAGAGATACCAATATTTTGCAACGAGACGCTCGCGCGGAATTAACCGCCGGCGCGTTGCACCGCAGCGAAGAGCCACACCCTTACCCTCCGTTGCTAATCGTTATAGCCTAGCCGATTTCAAAGCGCAATAGGGTTGCAGGACTTTCGGAAAGTCGACTCTTACTCTGCGCTGATGAAAGCGTCGCGCGGCGTTCTGTTCGTCGCGCTCGCGCTTCTCGGCATCGCCGCAGTGCGCGATCTTAGCCGGCTGGGTGACGCGCTTCCCTGGCACCAGCTGTACGATTACGCCGACTTCTACTGTGCCGGAGACGCGCTCGATCGGGGAGCCGACCCGTACCGGTATGAGCCGCTGCATCGCTGCGAGCACACGGTGAGCACGAATCCCGTCTTCCGCGCAGACGCCCAGCGGGTGGTGCCTGCGCCGCTCCCGCCGTACGATTTTCCGCCGTTCATGCTCGCCGCGCGGATGCCGTACACGCAGGCGCGCACGTTCGATGCCGTTGCGATCGTCGTCGCGGTGCTGCTGGCGATGTGGGGTCTCACGCTCGTAGCGGTTCCGTTCGACGTCGCGGGGCTGGCGCTCGTGCTGCCTGCCGGCTACGTTTTACTCAATGCCGGTCAGGTGGTGCCATTCGCGCTGCTTGCACTGGTTTTTTGCGGCGTCGCGCTCGCGCGCGGACATCCGCGCTTGGCCGGAATCTTCGCGGCCTTGAGCGCCATCGAGCCGCATCTCGGCATTCCGGTTTGCGTCGCGCTGCTGCTGTGCGTTCCGCGCTCGCGAGTCGGTCTTTTAGCGGCCGCGGCGGCGCTGATCACCATTGGCGCGCTGCTCGTCGGCATAACCGGCTTCATGGAATTCATTTTGCGTGTGCTCCCGGCGCAGGCTGCTTCGGAGAGCGGCTACGCCTATCAATATAGCCTCACCTATATCCTACGCACGTTCGGCGTTCCGGCGCCACCGGCGATCTTCTTCGGCGAGCTCTCCTACGTCGTCATGATCGCGGTAGGGATTGCGCTGGGTCGACGGGCCGCCTTGCGCATCGCGCGACCCGAACTGCTCGCATACGTCCCGGCCGCGTGCAGCATCGTCGGCGGCCCCTACGTTCACATGGTCGACCTTGCTTTTGCAATTCCCGCGGCGCT
>JAFAOZ010000043.1 GCA_019247395.1 Vulcanimicrobiota bacterium
CGCTGCGCGTACCAACGCCGACCGTTTCGATGATTTATTTGGTCGCGCAGACTCGCACGCCGACGACGCGCGCGCAGCTCAACGAGATTCTTCGGCGCGCAGCCGAGGGCGAGATGAGCAACTACGTCGCGTATACCGAAGCGGAGCTCGTTTCCAGCGACTTCAAAAAGAATCCGCACAGCTCGATCATCGACTCCAAACTCAACAACGCCAACGGCGATCTCGTGCAGATCGCGGCCTGGTACGACAACGAGTGGGGCTACTCGTGCCGCCTCGCCGAGCTAACCGCGATGGTGCTCTCGACGATTCCGGCAAAGGTCTAGGAACCTCTGCCTTTCACAAAGCTGACCGATCTCGCCGTCGGGGGCAAGCGCGTTCTGGTACGCGAAGATCTGAACGTCCCGATCCTCAATGAGGGAGAAGGCGCGCCTCAAATTCTCGACTACGCCCGCGTCGACGCGGCGATTCCGACGCTGCGATGGCTGCACGAAACCGGCGCGCGCACCATCGTGCTCTCGCATTTGGGGCGTCCCGACGGAAAGCCCGATCCGCGGCTTTCCTTACGCCCGATCGCGCAAGCGCTTTCGGATCGGCTCGACATCGCCGTGCGCTTCGCCGCGGATTGCGTCGGCGCCACCGCGGAGGAAGCCGTCGCGCAGTTGCGCGACGGCGACGTTCTGCTGCTGGAAAACGTGCGCTTCCACCCCGAAGAGGAGCGCAACGACCCCGATTTCTCACAGCGGCTGGCGCAGCTGGGCGATTACTACGTCAACGACGCATTCGCAACGGCACATCGCGCGCACGCGTCCACCGAAGGCGTCGCGCACCTCCTTCCGAGCGCAGCGGGATTTTTGATGGAAGCGGAGCTGTCGGCACTCTCCCGGCTGGTACACAATCCGGCAAAGCCGTACGTGTGCGCGATCGGCGGCGCCAAAATCAAAGACAAGATCGGCGTCCTGGAGCGTCTTTCCGAATTGGTCGATGCCTTCTGTATCGGCGGCGGCATGGCGAACACGCTGCTCGCCGCAGCGGGCGTTGACGTGGGTCGATCGTTGCGCGACACCGATCTGGAACCCGCGCGTCATATCGCGGCGGTGCTCAAAGATCGCAAGGTTGCGCTGCAGCTGCCGGTCGACGCCATCGTAGCACCCTCACTCGATGCGGAGAACGACGCACACGTCGTGCCCATTAACGCGGTCGGCGAGGAGATGATTCTCGACATCGGGCCGGAGAGCGCCGCGGAGTACGCTCGCACGATCGAACGGGCGCGCACCATAGTCTTCAACGGCCCGATGGGCGTTTACGAGCGCCCAGCATATCGGGCGGGCACCGCAGCGATCGGCGAAGCGATTGCGCGTGCTACCGCCGCAGGAGCGGTGAGCGTGGTCGGCGGCGGCGACGCCGCGGCCGCCGCACATTTGCTCGGATTCGCGCAACGATCGACCTTCGTCTCGACCGGAGGCGGGGCGACGTTGGAATATCTCGAGGGCAAATCGCTGCCGGGAGTCGTCGCGCTTGAGCGTCCGTAGGCTGGTCGTCGCCAACTGGAAGATGAATAAAACGGCCGCCGAGACTGCCGAATATCTCGATATTTTTCTCGCGCAGCTGCCATCGCTGCCGTCCGATGTCGAAATCGTTCTGGCACCGCCCTTTACCTCGATTGCTCGTGCAGCCTCGAAAATCAAAGGCTTCGGCGTGCGTCTCGGTGCACAGACGATGCATTGGGAACTGCGCGGTGCATACACCGGCGAGATTAGCGCACCGATGCTGCTCGAATTCGGCGTCAGCCACGTCATTCTGGGACACTCCGAGCGACGCGCCTACTGCGACGAGACCGACCGCACGGTGAACTTGAAGGTCCACACGGCGCTGCAGCAGGGCATCGTCCCAATCGTAGCGGTCGGCGAAACGCTCGCGCAGCGGCGCGCCGGAATCACCGACGATCACGTGGTCGCGCAGACCAAAGCCGCCTTCGACGGCGTTTCCGCCGGCGCGTTGCCGGGCGTCGTGATCGCATATGAGCCGATCTGGGCGATCGGTACAGGCGAAAACTGCGACCCGGTCGAGGCGAATCGCGTGATGGCGACGATCCGATCCTCGCTGCAAGGCCTCGATGAGACGCCGATACTCTACGGCGGCAGCATGAACACCGATAATGTCGGCGCTTACGCTGCGCAGCCCGATATCAACGGCGGTCTTATCGGCGGCGCATCGCTCGATCCCAACGGCTTTGCGCAGTTGATTCGCAGCGCCGCCGTGTCACCCTAAAAACGGCTGTGCGCTACAGGCCCGTTATACTCGCGGTGCTCGACGGGTGGGGATGCCGCGATGAAGCGTACGGAAACGCGATCGCAGCGGCGCGGCTTCCGCACTGGGATGCTCTGCTGGAGCGTTATCCGCACACGCGCTTGCAAGCCTCCGCGCAAGCCGTCGGCCTTCCCCAGGGCGTCATGGGCAATAGCGAAGTCGGTCACATGAATCTCGGCAGCGGGCGGGTCGTCGCACAGGGTGTGACGTTGATCGATGCCGCGATCGCCGATGGCGAATTCGCCAGGAACGCGACGTTGGCGCGGGCCGTCGAGCACGTCAAACGAAGCGGCGGAACACTGCATCTCATGGGCCTTCTCTCAGACGGTTGCGTTCATAGCTCGATGAGTCACTGCTTCGCATTGATCGATGCGGCCGTTTCCGCCGGCGTTCCCATTGCGCTGCATTGTTTTCTTGACGGGCGTGACACGCCGCCGCGCTCGGCGCTGGGCTACATCGAGCAGCTCGAGAGCAAGCTCGCCGCCGTGGGACGCAGCGGCTCGATCGCGAGCGTCACCGGCCGCTTTTACGCGATGGACCGCGACCGCAGGTGGGAGCGGACGGAACTCGCGTACGACCTGCTCGCAAACGCGCTCGCGGAGCGGCGCGCCGCGAGCGCGCGCGCGGCGGTCGAACAGGGCTATGCGCGCGGCGAAGACGACGAGTTCGTTCGTCCCACCATCGTCGGACAAGCTCGCGCGATTGAGGATGGCGATGCGTTCGTCTTCTTCAACTTTCGACCGGATCGCGCGCGGCAGCTCACGACGGCCTTCAATGCGGGCACGGTTATCTATTTCGACGACGGTTTCGGCGCCTTTGCCTCAAAGCAGTACCGCGATCCGCTCTTCGCGACGATGACGAAGTACGATGAAAGCTACACCAATCCGGTGCTCTTCGGGCCGCGGCCGCAGTACGACACGTTCGGCGACGTTCTTGCGCGCGAAGGCCTGCGCCAGCTTCGGCTTGCCGAGACCGAGAAGTACGCGCACGTCACCTATTTTTTCAACGGCGGCCGCGAGGACCAATTCGAGGGCGAAGAACGCACGCTGATTCCGTCGGACCGATCGGTTGCGACGTACGATCTGGCGCCCGCAATGCGCGCGCGCGAAATTACCGATGCGGCGCTGGCGGCGATCGCCGGCGGCGAGTTTGACGCGATCATCATGAACTACGCCAACGCGGACATGGTCGGGCACACCGGCAAATGGGAACCGACCGTCGCCGCGCTGGAAGTGCTCGACGAGTGCTTGGGGCGCCTGAGTGAGGGCGCACTAAGGACGAGCGCGTTATTGGCGATCACCGCCGACCACGGCAATGCCGAAGAGAAGCTTGACGCGAAGGGAAACCCGCTAACGGC
>JAFAOZ010000193.1 GCA_019247395.1 Vulcanimicrobiota bacterium
AGCTTTTGGGCTTCTCCATCAACACGTTGACGCTTTTCGGTCTAACGCTGGCCACGGGATTGGTCGTTGACGATGCAATCGTGGTACTCGAGAATATCGTGCGCCACATCGTGGACGATAAGACCAATACGTTCCAGGCGACCGTGCGCGCCATGAACGAGATCGGCGGTGCGGTCGTCGCGACGTCGCTCGTTCTCATGTCGGTCTTTGTGCCCGTTGCCTTTCTGCCGGGTACGACGGGCTTGCTCTTCCAGCAGTTTGCGCTCACGATGGCCGCGTCGATCGCCATTTCGCTCTTTACCGCCATGACGCTCGCGCCCGTGCTGACGTACGAGCTCGTTCACGGCGCCGAGCCGACGACGAATCGCTTCATGCTCTGGTTCAACGGTCGAATTCAGGCGTTGACGCAATGGTACCGAGGGGTCGTGCCGCGGTTGATCGCGCGACAAAAGATCATGCTCGCGATTTTTATCGGGGCGATCGTGCTGCTCGGCGTGATGTTCAAAATTACCCCCGGCGGCTTCTTGCCGAACGAAGATCAAAGCTTGCTCTACATCCTGGTGACGCTGCCGATCCAGGCCTCGATGGACCAAACGACCGCTGCGGTAAAGAAGCTCGAAGGCATAATGCTCGCCATGCCGCAAGTTGAAGCGGCGACCTCCGGCATCGGTTTCGGTTTTGCCAACAACAGCTCGAATCAAGCGACGATCTTCCTGCAGCTCAAGCCGCTCTCGGAGCGGCACGGTCCGCAAAACTCGTCGTTGGCGATTCAGTACGATCTGTATACGCGCTTTACGAAGCTTCCCGGCATAACGGCGCTTCCGGCGAATCCTCCGGCAATTCCCGGGCTCGGCTCGACTGGCGGTTTCGCCATTCAGGTACAGGATATCAATAACTTGGGTCTGCCCACGCTCAACAAGGTCGGCAACGCGATCCTCGCCGACGCGAGAAGAGATCCGACGCTGACGCAGGTTCGATTGCCCACAATCTTCACCGGAACGTATCTGGTTACCAAGTTCGACCGCTCGAAGGCGCTCGCGTTTGGCGTTACGCCCCAGTCGTTCTTCGATACCTTGAATGCGACGACGGGTTCCAATTTCGTAAACTTCTTCGATTACGGCACGCGGTCGTACCAAGTCGTGGTGCAGGCGCGCGCCCAGCAGCGGACGTCGCCGGCCGATTTATCGAGAATCTACGTCGCAAACAGCGCCGGAGCGATGATGCCCGTCAGTCAATTTTTGAAGACGGGATACGAGACCAACAACGTGGCCATCATGCGCTTCAACGAGTACAATGCGCTTGAGATCGACGGTTCCCCCGGTGCCGGCGCGAGCTCGGGGCAAGCGCTCGCGGCAATCGAAAAGCACGTCGTCGCGAATCTTCCCAAAGGCATGGGTTACGAATGGAGCGGCATCGCGCGCCAGCAAGTGCAGAGCGGCCCACAAACGATCGCGGTTTTCGCTTTGGGCTTGCTCTTCGTCTTTCTGGTGCTCGTGGCGCAGTACGAGAGCCTCTCGACGCCGTTCGTGATCATGCTTGCGGTGCCGGTTGCGCTGCTGGGCGCAATCGGCGCGATCTACATTCGCCGGCTCGCCGAGCTCTTGAGCATCGTCGTACATTCGGCAATGGCGGGGCACTTGGTACCAATTCCTACGACCTCCTCCGACATCTACGCTCAGATCGGATACGTGATGCTGATCGGGCTCGCCGCTAAGAATGCGATCCCCATCGTCGAGTTTGCAAACCAGTTGCGCGAACAGGGCATGGAAGCGGTCGATGCGGTAGCGCACGCCGCGGCCACGCGTTTACGTCCGATCCTCATGACGTCCATCGCATTTATACTCGGCATCATTCCGCTGGCGTTCGCGCACGGCGACGGCGCGCAGTCGCGGATTTCGCTGGGAACCGCCGTGCTCGGCGGCATGCTGGTTTCGACGGTTATGAACTTGGCAATCGTTCCGGTGCTTTACATCGCGGTCGTCGAGTTCACCGAACGCAAAGCGCGCAAAAAAGGGCCGCCCACGCAGCCCAAAGATCTGCCTCAACCTCCTCTGCCGGAGGCACCGGTTACAACGCTTTGACGGCCGCGGTCAGCGAGTCGATCGACGCCTTGGCGTCTCCGAAGAGCATCGAGCAGTTCGGCATCTCGTAGAGCGGATTCTCGATGCCGGCGAAGCCCGACCGCATCGAGCGCTTGAGCACGACGACGTTGGCCGCTTTGTCGACATCGAGAATAGGCATCCCGTAGATCGGCGAGCTCGTAACGTTGCGCGCTGCAGGATTGGTCACGTCGTTTGCCCCGATGACGAGCGCCACGTCGGCCGTGGGAAACTCGGGATTGGCATCTTCCATGTCGAGCAGCTGATTGTAAGGAACGTTCGCTTCGGCGAGGAGGACGTTCATGTGGCCCGGCATCCGTCCGGCGACCGGATGGATTGCGTAGAGTATCTTGACGCCGCGTTTCTCGAGCTGATCGGCGAGAGCTTTGACGCTGTGCTGTGCCTGCGCGACGGCCATGCCGTAGCCTGGTACGAAGATCACTTTCGACGCATAGGCGAGCATGACGGCAACGTCGTCGGCGCTGGTGCTGCGGATCTGCTGCGGGCCGCCCGCACTAGCAACTTCCATCCCGCCGCCGGCGCCGAATGCGCCGAACAGAACGTTGGTGAGCGGGCGGTTCATCGCGCGGCTCATTGCAACGGTTAAAATCGTGCCGCTCGCACCGACGAGCGCGCCGCAGATGATCAGCAGGTTCGAGCCGATCTCGAAGCCCGTGATCGCAACGGCAACGCCGGTAAACGAATTCAGCAGCGAGATCACGACCGGCATGTCGGCGCCGCCGATCGGCAAAACGAAGAGGACGCCCAAGAGCAACGCGCCCAGCAGCAATGCTACGTATCCCCAACTTGGAAGCACGCCCAAGGTAACGACGAACCACACCGCCAGGCCGAGGATCCCGAGCAGGACAAGTGCGTTGACGACTTGCTGGCCGGGATAGGTGATCGGACGCCCGGTCATCACCTCCTGCAGCTTGAGAAATGCGATAATGGATCCGGAGAAACTCACCGCGCCGATGATTGCCGAA
>JAFAOZ010000204.1 GCA_019247395.1 Vulcanimicrobiota bacterium
CGGCCGCCTGCGATGGGCGAAGGGTTCCGCGAGCATACGGTTCGATTGCGTCGCGTCCAATTTGACGTGCCGTCGGCGTCATGACGGCGAACGTCAGCACGAGTGCCAAGGCCGTCAATACGGAGTTGGGGGGCAACGCCGAAGCGCCGATTGCCGAGCGTACGAGCGAAAGTACGACGATGATGCGCACGAACGACGTGCAGCTGATCAGCACGAGCGGCACCACTGAAATCAGCGTCAGCATTACGAGCAGCGAAAGTGGCGTCGTCGTTGCATGTGACGGGAGACCCGAGGCCAGCAGGTTCAACGCAGTCATTTCAGAGTTACAGCGAGAGCAGCTCGGTGATCCGCAATCCGAACGCTTCGTCGATCGCGACGATCTCGCCTCGCGCAATCAGCCGATCGTTGACGAGAAGATCGACGGGATGTGCTACGTTGCGATCCAGTTCGACGACCGAGCCGGTCCCGAGCTTCAATATCTCGGCGATCGACATCGTCCGGCTGCCTAACACGACGCTGAGGCGGAGCGGCACATGGAGCAAGAGCTCCATACTTTCAAGGCCGGCCATCAATGGTGACGGCGTAACGGCCGCCCCGCACCCCGCACGCGCCGCGCGCGACCTCGCATGTCTCCGCGAGTAGGATGCACCGCTGCAACCGCGCCTGCGAAAGCTTGAGGAGAGTGCCGGGCTTTAGGCGCCCAACGGCCGCAACGTCGCTCTCGCCTAGCTCGACCGAGGCTCGCGCGGTCAGCGTGACGCCGGAGAGAACCGCGACATCGAGCGTCGCGCCGCATTCCGGCGATGGATCGCGGGACAAGGCAATACCGATACGCGCCGAGACCGGGTCGGTCACGAGAAGTTCAAAGTACGTGACGAAACCGGTAATGGCAGTAACACGTTCGATCGAATGACTCTCGCGCGCACCGCAGACGCTGCCGAGGTTCGCTGCAATCGCACCGACCATGCGGTCCAGTGCGTCACTTTCGAGCGGTGAAAGCCGGCGCTCGGAGAGCGGCGCGATCTGCGCCTCGCCAAAGAGCGTCGCTGCAAGGACGGCAGCGTCCGGTGGACGCAACACGACGGCTGCGTCGGCAATCGCCCCACGGACGCGATAGAGACGCGCGTCGTGCAGCAGAGAATGCCACGCTTGCGGCGAGGGAATGCACGGTTCGAAGAGCCGCATGCCGATCGGCGCTCCCAGCAATTTGGCCAAGGTCTCCCGGACGCCGTTTGCAACGACGCATGCGGCACTGACGGGGAGCGCGGATCGCGTTTGGAAGCTCGCCGCCCGTACGCGCCGGTCGCCTCGCTCGGGCGCGGCGTCGAAATCGAGCGATTTCATTTCAAGAGATCCATCGCGGTCTTGCCCAGATGGCCTTTTGCAGCTTCGGCGGCCTGCAGGGCATCGAAGGCGAGATACGCCTCTTTCAATCGCACGAGACTTGCATCGACGTCGATTCTGCCGCGTTCGCGCCGCATCGGTTCGAGCGGCGGGAAGCCGTTCTCTTCAGGCCTGGAGATTAGCGGGGCGGCATTCGCGGGCGCCGTGCACGCGCTTCCGTCTCGCGCATTGAGACGCGTGCCCGCGGGAAACCGGGCTAACGCGACCGTGCCGACGACGACGCGCTGGAGCTCGCGGTTTCCGCTTCGGGGATCGAGATATTCGCGTCGGTAGCTCAGCGTGCCGTCGCGGCCGATTGCAAGGTCGCGCACTCGCGCGAGCACGTCGTCGATGGGATCGATGTGCAGATCGCCGAGCGCAGCGTCGCCGGTCTTCGATCCTAGAATCGGCTGGCCTTCAGCATTGACCAGTCTGCCGTCACGCACCGAGAACGCGCCGTCGCGCGTGTAGACTCGCTTCCCGTCGCCGTCACGGCTGACGAAGTAGCAACCCTCCGGCGCGACAACCGCCAACGGATCGAGCGTAAAATCGGAAATTATTCCGGGCGACGCGACGTCATCGTGAGTAGGAACGGCTCCGGGCGTGTACGCGCGCCGTACGTCCGCAGCCCGCTCTGCGATACGATCCAGCGCACTCGTCAAATTCGGATTCAAAAACACGTGCGGCCTTCAAGGCTGCGCAGGTCGAGCGCGATACCGCGCGCCGCCAACGCCGCACGCGCCTGCGCCAGCGCCTGTCCCACGTCCGCGCGCAGGTGCGGAGGGCAGAGAGCAACCAGCATCGTGCGCGTCAACGTTGCCTGCAGAACAACGTGAACGCGCGCGCTGCCTGGGCCGAGCGAAAATGTTGCGCGCCGTGGCGCCGAGGCCGCAGCGAATGCACGCGCGATGCGAGCGGCCAGTCGCGACTGTGGAATTCTGCTGGCGGTGGGCGCCTCTGCGGCGCACCGACCACGTCGAACGACGCGCACGTTGCATTTTGAATGGAGATATGGCTTCTTATTTCGGCGCGGGTGTGCGAGCACTCGATATGCCGCCGGCGGTCCCGCCGCCGGCCGGTGCGCCTGCGGCCGGATTGAAGTCTGCCGCGCCGGCGCAGCAAGATGGAGCGCCGAATACCACGCTTGGGAGAGCGCGCGGCGGTCGATCGCCTCGAGCGGCGCCGCGACGATGCTGACTTCGAGATCGTGCGTCATCATCGAACGATCATCGCAGCGACTCTTGAGCGCCCGCTCATCACGGCATTACCGATTTGCTGCCAGCAGTCCGGCGATCGCATCGAGTTCTTCGAGCATCGCCCGGCTCGCCGTGGCGCGCTGGTCTTGTCGCACAAAGGCTTCTATGCGCTTCTCGCCGGCGACGGCGGCGGCTGCCTCGCCGGTCACGGGCTCGATTCCGAGCGCGCGCGCATCGTCCAGGCGCTCCAGAGTCGCCAGCGCTCGCCGGACGATCAGTGCGGCCGCACGATGCTTCGGCTGCACGACGCCATCCATCGTCCGGCTGGCGCTTGCCGGAACGTCCACCGCTGGAAAGCGACCCGCCTCGGCAAAGCGCAAAGCCAACGCGATATGGCCGTCAAGCAGAGCGCGCGCCGCTTCACTCACCGGATCGCGTTCGTCGCCGTCATGAATCACGGTTGCAATCAGCGTGATGGAGCCATCCGCCACTGCTCCCGCGACTTCCACGAGTTGCGCCATATGCGCGAAGACGCTCGGCGGAAAACCGCCGCGCCCGGCACTCTCGCCGGTCGCAACCGCAATCTCTCGCAACGCCGATGCGACCCGGGCCAAACTATCGAGCAGCAACAGCACGTGCAACCCGCGCTCGCGCAGTGCAACGGCTTGCATGAATGCGACGTGCGCCGCGCGCAGGCGATCGTGCGCGCCGCGATCGCTCGTCGCGCAGACAATCGTCGTTCGATCGTTGCGCCGGCCAATCCAATCGTTAGCTTCACGGCCGCGCTCGCCAACGAGCGCGACGACGACGGCATCGGCCGTACACCCCTCGACGATCGTATCGAGCAGCCTGCTTTTCCCCGCGCCCGGCGCACCGAAGATGCCGACCCGCGCACCGCGACCGATCGTCAAGAGACCGTCGATGACCCGGACGCCCGTCCAAAACGGCATTGCAATGGGAACGCGCTCGTCCGGACGCGGCGCGCGCAACCTCAGCGCAACCATGCGGCCACGGAGTATGGGACCTCCGTCCAGCGGCAATCCATCGGCATCGATTGCGCGTCCGAGGGCACAGGTTCCCAATGCCAGGTGCCGCGGCTCGTTCACGGCGATCGCTCGGCAAGCACGCTTTCCAAACGAAGCCGCAGTGTGGAGTCGATCGTGCCGCTGCGCAGCTCGATGCGGCAATCACCGGGAGAGAGCGCGGCATCCGCGATCGTCGTCAGTTCAAGCGTCGCGACGGCATTGCAGTCGCTCGGATGAACTCGAATCGCCACCACGTGGTCGTCGGAGACACGCTCCAGCGCCGTTGCAACGACGCCTGCAATTGCCGCGGGTTCGAGGCGCAACTCGCGAGCCAGCACCTCGCCGGCGATCGCCTCTAAAAGCGATGGGAGCGCCGCATCCAGCGCATCGCGCAGGGCCGCACGAAAACGCCGCGTGGCTCGCAGCGTTGCTTCGAGATCTTCGGGAAGCGGCTGCGGGGCGGGAACAGGCTCCTGTGCTTGCATCTCGCGCCCGGGAGGCTTCAGAAATACATCCAGCGGCACGAAGACTTCAGACATGGCGGCGCATGAGTTCCTGCGCATCCGGAACGAGCGCGCTGTGGCGCCGCTGCATGCGCTGCACGATCGCTTCACGCTCGTGCGCGGGATAAAGCTCCAAGACGGCCGTTGCCGTCGCGGCCGGAAGCGCACTGATGATCGCCGCGGCTGCATGCGGCGGCTCTTCTTCGAGCATGCTGCGGACGCGTGCGGGCGGAAATCCCGCGGCGGCCTTCGATGCACGCTCGAGGCCCGCGCGCTCAACCACTGACTGAAGCATCGACGCCACAGGCGGGATCGCGATGCGCGCGCACGCGACCATTCCGATTGCCAGGATCAGCGCGGGAGCGAGCGGCAGAACGGCGCCGTAGAGCATCCACAACGCATCCTTGCGCGGCACCGGATCGCGGCGAAAATCGACATCCTCAACCGTAAGCGTATCGGCGCGGTGCTCGTCGTATCCGAGCGTCGCGCTTGCGAGCTCTCGCACTTTCGTCAGATCGAGCGCGCGCCCACGGTCGACGAAGACTGCGGCCGAGAGGCGCCGCAGCGCACCGGGCGGGAATTGCGCGACCGACTCGCGGGCGCCGAACGGCGTGCGGTGGATCTCGCGCTGTGCGCTATGCGAGGAGTCGTACTCGGCACGGACGCGAACGATTGCGGCTCCATCGCCGAATGCCGTATCAAGCGCGGTTTGCAGCGAACGCTGCAGATCCGCCGCATCGTCGGCCGCCGCGGATTGATCGCCGAGTGCAACGCCGCGATCGTCGAGTATGGTGACGTGCGCCGGTTGGAGTTCCGGCACGCTCGCCGCCACAAAAGCTCGGATGCCCGTAATCGCTCCACGCGAAAGCCGTGCGCCCGCACGTAAGCGAAGCCGCACGGACGCCGTCGCCTCATGCGCGCTGCCGTCGGCGAACTGCGCGGGCTTCGCCGGCGCGACGATCACGCGGGCATCGTCGACTCCGTCTATCCCGCGCAAGCCGGCTTCAATGTCGCCGGCGAGCCCCGTCCGTGTCTGCGCCTCCACGACGGCTTCGGGCGTCAGCACGCCGATCGTTGAAAGCGCTTCGCCGGTGCTGGACAGATGGGGATGTGGAACGCCCGCGAGCGCCAACCGCAGGAGCAGATCGTTGCGGCGGCTTGCGTCGACCACGACGTTCTCCGCGCCCGGTGTGAACGGAACGTTCCACGCCGCGAGTTGCTCTTGGACCTCCGCAAGCTGTTCCGGATGCAGATCCATTGGAAAGAGCGGGATGCGCGGGGAGTGCGTGGCGACCGTGGCTGCAACCGCGGCCACCGCGATGGCGAGCGTCAGCACACCGGCGAGGACGCGCGCAGCTCGGGGAAGTGCGTTCCAGCGAGCGATCAGCGCGGCGATGCTCATCAGACTTGCATGTTGAGAATCGACTGAACGGCTTGAGCGAGCCGTTGCGCCGTTGCCGTCGCAACCGAAAGCGCGACGTCGGCTTGGGCGCGCTCGTAGATTGCGTCTTGCAGCGTTCCACGGCCGTATGCGAAGGCGTCTTCGGCACGCGTTGCGCCGCTGAGCGCATCGGCAACGGCATCGAGCGCCTCTGCGAAGAGGCCGTCGTCACGCGGCGATTCGGAAGCGGGCGGTGCATCGGGGACCAGCGGCTCGACCGTCACAGCCGCTCCAGATCGATCGTCTTCTCTGCGAGCCGTTTGCCGACGTCGAAAATTGAAGCATTCGATTCATAGCCGCGGGATGCGTTCATCACGGCGATCATCTCCGTGAGAATATCGACGTTCGTACCGCGTTCCGACCGTGTTCCGGCAAATTCGACTTTCGTCTCGTCCTCCGAGTCAAGGATGCGAAAGACCGGTATGGCGCGTTCGTAATCGGCGTTCGGACCCGCCGCTTCGGCGGCGGCGACGTTGCGCGCTGCGACGTCGAGCGCGGCCCGCTGTGCATCCATGCCGGCAGCAGCCGCCTCAAGCAATTCGATCTTCATTTTACGACGGACTTGATGGCTTCGAATCGGGCACGCACCGCGGCAAGAAGCGCCTCGGTGAAAATTGCGGCCTGCGCCGTCTGCGCCATCGCCGAGTCTGCGGATCGGCCGCCGCCGCCGGCATTGGCACGCGCTAGGTTACGCTGCGCTTCGCCCAGTTGCGATCGTGCGCTCGCAAACGCATCGCGCAAGGAGAGTCCAACATCGAACATAGCGCGATGCTAGCAACCGCATATAAGCGGAACGCGTACCGCATGTTGACGCGGCGTTATCTGAGTGTCGGATGAGTAAGGAGTTAGCTAGCGGTGACGAGCGGGTAAGAATCATGTGAAACCCTCACAGGCGGTCCGTGGGCGCAGCGCCGGCTGGGCTATAATTCGAGCATACCTCTGTCAAGAAAAGGAGGAGCAATGCGAATCAAACGATCGCTCTCCGCAATCATAGCAACTATATTCATCGCCGCCGCCGTGCCGCTGGCCGCGTCGGCGCAAGTTAGCGTCGGTATCGGCATCGGCTTCAACGTCGGCGCGCCGCCGCCGCCGCTTCCGTATTACTCGCAACCGCCGGCGCCATTTACAAACGCAATATGGACGCCCGGCTATTGGGCCTGGGGTCCGGCCGGTTACTATTGGGTCCCTGGAACGTGGGTTCAACCGCCGTCCGTGGGGCTCTACTGGACGCCGGGTTATTGGGGCTACA